>CALMNS010000801.1 GCA_937871635.1 uncultured Solirubrobacter sp. | reverse complement strand
CCCGCACCGCCGCCCGCTACACCGGCGGTCTCTCGGTGGCCAAGTTCACGAAGACCCTCACCTACCAGCGGGTGCTCACCGACGAGGCCACGCGGACGATCGCCCCCGCGGTCATCGCCTTCGACCGCCTCGACGGGCTGCAGGCCCACGAGCGCACGGCCGCGCTGCGGCTCGAGCGTCTCGGGATCGCCGTGCCGGAGTGAGGCGCCGGCCTACGCGCCGTCCGGGGCCAGGATGCGCTTGAGGACGACCAGCGCGCGCGTGCGATGGTCGTCGAGCTCGGCGACGAGCTCGTCGGCGTCGCCACGGCGCACCGCCGCGCGGATGCGGTCGTGCGCCTCCGCCGCCTTCTGGCGCTCCTCCGCGGAGTTGTAGTAGAGCGCCCGGTAGGCCTCCGTCGAGTCCCACAGCAGGCGGATCAGGCGCATCGCGTGCGTCCGGCCGGGCGACTCGAGCAGCGCGAAGTGGAAGCGCCGGTTGGCCTCGAGCTCCGCCGCCACATCCCCGGCCTCGGCCGCGACGACGCAGTCGCGGGCGGCCAGGTCGATGCGGTCGAGCGTCTCGGCGTCGAGCGTAGGCAGCGCGCTGCGGGCGGCCCGCGCCTCGAGGACCTGGCGCAGCTCGTAGATCTCCTCGAGGTCCCCGACCAGCAGCTCGGTCACCGAGTAGCCGCGGCGCGGCTGGTAGGTGACCTGGCCCTCCTGCTCGAGCACCCGCAGCGCCTCGCGCACCGGCGCCACGCTCACCCCGAGCCCCTCCGCGATCTCCTCCTGGCGCACGCGCTGACCCGGGCGCAGCTCGCCCGCCACGATCGCGCGCCGCAGCGCCTCCAGCGCGTGCTGCGCGGTGGTGCTCGGCCCGGCGGGGCGGACGGCCGACGTGCTCATCCGTAGCGGTAGAGCCCGCGCCCCGTCTTGCGTCCCAGGAGGTTCGCCGCGACGAGGCGCTGCAGCAGCGGCGGCGGGGCGAAGAGCTGTTCGCGGTGCTCGGCGTAGAGCGTTTCGGCTACGCCGAGGACGGTGTCGAGCCCGATGAGGTCGGCGAGGGCGAGCGGGCCCATGGGATGGGCGCAGCCCTTGACCATGCCCTTGTCGATGTCCTCGGCCGACGCGAGTCCCTGCTCGAACATCCGCACGGCCGCCAGCAGGTAGGGGATGAGCAGGGCGTTGACGGTGAAGCCGGCGCGGTCGGGCGCGGTGATCGGGTCCTTGCCGAGTTGGTCGGCGGTGAACGCCCACGCCCGCTCGGAGACCGCGGCGTCCGTGAGCAGCGACGGGATGATCTCGACTAGGGCGAGCACGGGCACGGGGTTGAAGAAGTGCAGCCCGAGGACGTGCTCGGCGCGCCCGTTCGTGGCGGCGGCGAGCTCCACGATGGGGATCGAGGAGGTGTTGGAGGCGAGGATCGCCTCGGGATCCTCGACCACGTCGGCCAGCCGGGCGAACACGTCGAGCTTCGCCTGCCGGTCCTCGAAGACCGCCTCGATGACGAGCTGCCGGTCGGCGAGCTCGCCGAGGTCGGAGACCGCCTGCAGGCCGTCGAGGGCCTCGGCCGCCGCTTCGGCCTCGAGCTTGCCGCGGCGGACGGCCCGGTCGAGGGACTGCTCGACGCGTCCGCGCGCCGCCTCGGCCCGGTCGGCGTCGGTCTCCACGAGGACGACGCCGAGGCCCGCACGGGCGCAGACCTCGGCGATGCCGGTCCCCATGATGCCGCCCCCCACGATGCCGACGCGCTCGACCGCCGCCGGGGCGTCGACCGCGCTCATCGGAAGGCCTGGATCCCGGTCAGCGCGCCGCCGACCACCAGGGAGTGCACGTCGGCGGTGCCCTCGTAGGTCACGACGGACTCGAGGTTGTTCATGTGGCGGATGACGGGATACTCGAGCGTGATGCCGTTGGCGCCGAGGACCTGGCGCGCGGTGCGGGCGACGTCGAGCGCGGCGTTGACGTTGCCGAGCTTGCCCATGCTCACGTGCTCAGGCCGCAGCAGGCCCTCGTCCTTCATCCGGCCGAGGTGCAGCGCGAGCAGCGTGGCGCGGTTGACTTCGAGCGCCATCATCGCGAGCTTCTGCTGCTGGAGCTGGGTCGCGGCGATCGGCTTGCCGAAGACGATGCGCTCCTGGCTGTACTCGAGCGCCGCCTCGAGGCAGGCGCGCGCCGCCCCGACCGCGCCCCAGACGATGCCGTACCGCGCCTCGTTGAGGCACGACAGCGGCCCGCGCAGCGAGGTGGCCTCGGGCAGCAGGGCGCTCGCGGGGAGGCGGACGTCGTCGAGCAGCAGCTCGGAGGTCACCGACGCGCGCAGCGAGAGCTTCTTGTGGATGTCCTGGGTGGTGTAACCCTTCGTCCCGGTCGGCACGAGGAAGCCGCGCACGCCCTCGTCGGTGGCCGCCCAGACGACGGCCACGTCGGCGACCGAGCCGTTGGTGATCCACATCTTCTGCCCGTGCAGGATCCAGTCGTCGCCGTCGCGCCGCGCGCGCGTGCGCATCGAGCCGGGGTCCGAGCCGGCGTCGGGCTCCGTGAGGCCGAAGCAGCCGATCGCCTCGCCCGCGGCCATGCGCGGCAGCCACTCCTGCTTTTGCTCCTCCGAGCCCCACCGGTGGATCGCGTACATCGCCAGCGACCCCTGCACGGAGACGAGGCTGCGCACGCCCGAGTCGCCCGCCTCGAGCTCGAGGCACGCGAGGCCGTAGGCCGTCGCGCTCGCCCCGGCGCACCCGTAGCCCTCGAGGTGCATGCCCAGCAGGCCGAGCTGGCCCAGCTCGCGGGCGAGCTCGAGCGGGATGCGGGCCTCCTCAAACCACTCCCCCACGTTGGGCACGACCCGATCGCGCACGAAGGACCGGACCAAGTCGCGGATGTCGCGCTCCTCGTCGGAGAGGAGGTGGTCGATGCCGAGGAAGTCGTTCGGCCGGATCGCGGGGGGTGCTGCCGTAGGGGCGGACATGCGGGGAGGGGTCTCCTTGACCTCGGAGTTTCGAAAATCTACGATCGGAGTCTAGGCATGGCGCAAGCGATGCAAAACGTCCGCG
>CALMNS010000800.1 GCA_937871635.1 uncultured Solirubrobacter sp. | reverse complement strand
GCTCGGGCCCGGCGGCGTCGAGCAGCGCGTCGACCGCGGGCCACAGCGGCCGGGTGTCGGACTCCACGTCGGCGCCCAGATCGAACTCGCCGCGGGCCAGCATGATCGCCGTGCCGTGCTCGCCGATCGAGCCCGAGAGGAGGATGCGATCGCCCGGCCGCAGCGCGGCGGGGGAGAGCGAGGCCCGGGGGTCGATCTCCCCCACGCCGGTGGTGCAGACGTACATCCCGTCGGCGTGGCCGCGCTCGACGACCTTCGTGTCCCCGGCGACGACCTCGACCGCGGCGGCCCGGGCGGCGGCGGCGATCGCCTCGACCTCGAAGCGCAGGTCGTCGGCCGGCAGGCCCTCCTCGAGCACGAGCGAGAGCGTGAGCGCCACGGGCCGGGCCCCGGCCACCGCCAGGTCGTTGACCGTGCCGTTGACGGCCAGGTCGCCGATCGAGCCGCCCGGGAAGCGCAGCGGCCGGACGACGAAGGCGTCCGTGGTCATCGCCAGGCGCGCGCCGCCGATCGTCACGGCGCCCGCGTCGGCCATCGCCTCGAGCGTGCCGGTGGCGCCGCCCAGGGCGGGCACCAGCAGCCCCTCGATCAGCCCCTGGGTGGCCTTGCCGCCCGCCCCGTGGGCCATGGTGACGTGGGCGTCGCGGAACTTGGCCTGCTTGGAGCGGGCCGTCTCGATGATCCCGAGGACCTTCTGCTCGCGGACGGAGACGTCGGCGGAGCTCACACCAGCTCCCGGTCGCGGGCGAAGCGCCCGTAGTTGTAGTAGGCCGCGCAGGCCCCCTCGCTGGAGACCATGCAGGTCCCGATCGGCCGCTCCGGCGTGCAGGCGCTGCCGAACACGCGGCACTCGAAGGGCTTGATGACGCCCTTGAGCACCTCGCCGCACTGGCACGCCTTGGGGTCGGCGACCCGCACCCCGGGCACCGACCAGCGCCGCTCGGCGTCGAAGCCGGCGTAGGCCTCGGAGAGCTTGAGGCCGCTCTGGGAGATGAACCCCATCCCCCGCCACTCGAAGTGGGGGCGCAGCTCGAAGACCTCGGACATGACCTCGAGCGCGCGGAGGTTGCCCTCGTAGGGGACGACGCGCTTGTACTGGTTCTCCACCTCGCAGCGCCCCTCGGAGAGCTGGCGCAGGATCATCAGGACGGCCTGCAGGACGTCGAGCGGCTCGAAGCCCGCGACGACGATCGGCTTGCCGTACTCGCGCGGGATGAACTCGAAGGGGCGGGCGCCGACCACCGTGGAGACGTGGCCCGGCCCGATGAAGCCGTCGAGCCGGAGGTCGGGGGAGTCGAGCAGCGCGCGCAGCGGCGGGACGATCGTCACGTGGCTGCACATCACGGAGAAGTTCTCGACGCCCTCGGCCTTCGCCCGCCGCAGGGTGAGCGCGGTCGACGGGGCGGTGGTCTCGAAGCCGATCGCGTAGAAGACGACCTGGGACTCCGGGTTGGCCTTGGCGATCCGCAGCGCGTCGAGCGGCGAGTAGACCATGCGGACGTCGGCGCCCTCGGCCTTGGCGTCGAGCAGCGAGCCGTCCGAGCCCGGGATACGCAGCATGTCCCCGAAGCAGGTGAAGATGACCCCGGGCTGGTGGGCGAGGGCGATGCCGTCGTCGACGCGGCCCATCGGGATGACGCAGACCGGGCAGCCCGGCCCGTGGACGAGCTCGACGTTGGCCGGCAGCAGGTCGTCGAGCCCGTACTTGTAGATCGAGTGCGTGTGCCCCCCGCACACCTCCATGAGCTTGTAGTGGCGCCCGGGCTCGACGGCGGCGAGGATCTCCCCGGAGAGCGCGCGGCCCAGCTCGGCGTCGCGGAACTCGTCGACGAACCTCACGACGCGATCGCCGTCCCGGCGTGGACGAGCAGCGTGTCGCCGACCGCCACGGGCTCGACGAGCGCGGTCTCCACGCTCGAGCGCGCGCCCGCGGCGTCCTCGCAGAGCGCGAGGCCGCGGTCGCCGTCGACCCGGCGGACGGTCATCGGGACCGCCTCGTCGGAGCAGGTGATGCAGTGCGAATCGCAGGCGGGAGCGTTCACTCGATCACGCTCGCCTTGAGCTCCTCGAGCTCCTGGTCGTACTCGGCGCCCATCTCCTGCAGCAGCCGGTGCGTGGCCATCGCCTCCGCCTCGTCGATGCGCGACATCGCGAAGCCGACGTGGATCAGCACCCAGTCGCCCGACCCGACGCCGTCGAGCAGGCCGACGTTGATCCGGCGCCGGACCCCGGCCACCTCGACCATCGCCAGGTGGGATTCGGCGTCCTCGACCTCGATGATCTGCCCCGGAATCGCCAGGCACACCGGCGCCCCTCCTCTCCTCCGATCCCGGCACCGTCGTAGAACGGAAAGCGGCGCACCAGCGGCGCGGTTTCCGATCGAACGCCCGGTGTTCTAAAGCAACCTCAGGCCGGTGAGACGAGCGCGCGGAACTCGGCGAGCTCCTCCGGCTGCGGCGTCGAGAGCACCCAGGTCCCGTCCTCGCGGCGCTGCACGAGGGTGCGCTCGGCGAGGCGCTGGAGGGCGAGCGTCACCGTCGGGCGCTTGGCGCCGATGAGGTGGCCGAGCAGCTCGTGGTGGAGCCGCAGGGGCAGGACCACGCCCTCGCCGTTGACCCGGCCCCAGCGCTCGGCGAGGTGCCAGAAGAGCGCGAGCAGCCGCGTGTCGACGCGGCTGAGCTGGCAGATGCCGTGGAGGGTCGAGGCCCGGGCGCTCTGGCGCACGGCCCGGGTCAGCAAGGCGGCGGTGACCACCGGCCAGCGCGCGGCCGACGCGACGAAGGTCGGACCGAGCACCCCGAGCCGCACCGGCTCGAGGACCGTCCACGTGACGCTGTGCGGGACGAGCACGTCCTCGGCGTCCTCCACCCAGGGCTGCAGGAGCTCCCCCGGGCCGACGAGGTCGATCGAGGTGGAGCCGATCAGCCGCTCCTCCCGGGCGAGGACCCCCTCGAGCACGAGGTAGCCCAGGTGCCGCCAGCCGCACGCCCGCGGCGGCTCGGGCTCCCAGTGACCGTAGTTGACCACGAGGACGGGCACCACGGTGTCGCGCCGCGCCGCCCCCATCTCGCCCGGCGTCAGCCAGCGCGCGAGCTCCGGGTCCGCGTCGAGGACGCTGACGCGAGGTCCACCGCCTGCGGTGCTCGGTGTCGCCATCCTGACGCACAGCCTAGGCCGCGAGCGGGCCCGTGCCAAGCGCCGAACGGCACGAATCCGGCCCGCGATCGCGGGGACGGGCGCCGCAAGCTCGCGCGTCCTAGGATTCGCCCTCGCAATGGCCGAGGTCATCTTCTTCATCGCCGCGATCGGCGTCATCGCCGGCGCGCTCGGCACCGTGCTGCTGCGCAACGCCTTCTACGCGGTGCTCTCGCTGGTCGGCCACCTGATCTCGCTGGCGGCGCTCTTCCTGCTGCTCCGCGCGGAGTTCGTGGCCGCCGCCCAGGTCGTCGTCTACGCGGGCGCGGTGATGGTCCTCTACGTCTTCGTCGTCGCCTACGTCGGCGGCGTCGACCAGGACATGACCGGCGCCGGGACCGGCACGGCGCTGCGCGGCATCTCGGCGCTGTTCGGGATCGTCCTGCTCGTCGAGCTGTGCATCGCCGTCCTCGGGTCGAGCCTGCGCTCGCTCGACACCCAGGGGACCGGGTTCTTCGCCGGGTTCGGCTCCCCGCCGGAGATCGGCGAGCTCCTGCTGACCAAGTTCCTGCTCGCCTTCGAGGCGGCGTCCTTCCTGCTGCTGATCGCCGCGGTCGGCGCCGTCATCCTCGCCCGGCGGCGCTCCGGCCTCGAGGAGGCGCACGAGGTCTCCGTGGCCGACCTCATGCGCTCGGGCGAGGGCGGCACCCTCTCGGACGAGAAGGAGCGCGGCTCGCTCGCCGAGGCGGCGGGGCCGCCCAACCTATGAGGGCGCCGGCGTGAGCATCTCCTGGTACCTCGTGGTGTCGGCCTTCGTCTTCTCGATCGGGGCGGGCGGCGTCCTCGTGCGCCGCAACCCGCTGGTCATCCTGCTCTGCATCGAGCTCATGCTCAACGCCGCCAACCTCGCGCTCGTCGCCTTCGCCCGCGCCAACGGGGACATGGAGGGCCAGATCTTCGCGATCATCGTCATGGTCGTCGCCGCCTGCGAGGTGGCGGTCGGGCTGGGGCTGATCGTCGCCCTCTACCGCCGGCGGCTGCCGATCGACGTCGACGAGCTCCGAGAGCTCCAGGGCTAGCCGGCACCGATGGAGACCATCGAGACCTACGGCTGGCTCGTGCTGGCCCTCCCCCTGCTGGGGTCGCTGCTCATCGCCTTCGGCCACCAGGTGCTGCCGGGCAAGGCGCCGGGCTACCTCGGTACGCTGGCCATCGCGGGCGCCTTCGCCTGCAGCGTCCTGGCGCTCCTCGCGCTCGAGGACCGCGGCGAGGAGGAGCGCCAGGTGCGGTCGGTGGCGTGGGACTACGCCAACACGGTCGGCGTCGACGCCCAGCTGACGATCCTCCTCGACCCGCTGTCGCTCCTGATGATGCTGGTGGTCACCGGGGTCTCGACGCTCATCCACCTCTACGCGGTCTCCTACATGGCCTCCGACCGCGGCTATGCGCGCTTCTTCGCCTACCTGAACTTCTTCGTCTTCTCGATGCTGCTGCTCGTCATGGCGGGCAACTTCGTGATCCTCATCGCGGGGTGGGCCTTCGTCGGGGCGGCGTCCTACCTGCTCATCTCCTTCTGGTACCGGCGCACGTCGGCGACCGCGGCGGGGATCAAGGCCTTCGTGATCAACGTGGTCGGCGACGTCGGCCTCGTGATCGGGACCTACTTCATCTTCCGCGGGACGGGATCGCTCGACTTCCTGACCACCTTCGAGCGGGTGGGCGAGGCGTTCCCGACGCGCAACGACGCAGAGCTCGTGGCGGGCTGCCTCGGGCTCCTGGTCGGGGCGTTCGCGAAGTCCGCCCAGGTGCCGCTGCACACCTGGCTGCCCGACGCGATGGAGGGCCCGACGCCCATCCACGCGGCCACCATGGTCACCGCCGGCGTCTACCTGATCGCCCGCATGCACCCGCTCTTCGAGCAGGCCCCGGCGGCCGCCGACGTCGGCGCCATCGTCGGCTGCCTGACGCTCCTCATCGCCGCCACCATCGGGCTCGTCGTCACCGATCTCAAGCGCGTCATCGCCTACTCGACGATGTCGCAGATCGGCTACATGGTCATGGCCGTCTCGGCGGGCGCCTACGCCGCCGGCCTGTTCCACCTGATGACCCACGCGTTCTTCAAGGCGCTCCTGTTCATGGCCGCCGGCTCGGTGATCGGTGCGATGGCCGGCGCGCAGGACCTCGACCGGATGGGCGGCTTCCGGCGCGCCATGCCCTTCACCTTCGGGTGCTTCGTCGTCGGCGGCCTCGCGCTGGCGGGGGTCCCGCCGTTCTCCGGGTTCTTCTCCAAGGACGAGATCCTCACCTACGTCGGCTCGCGCGGGGACCTCTACGCGGTGCTGGCGATCCTCGGCTACGTCGGCGCCCTGCTCACGGCGATCTACACGTTCCGGATGATCTTCCGCGCCTTCCTGGGGACCCCGGTGCCCGAGGCCCAGGAGCTCATCGACGGCCACCTGCACCACGCCGAGGTCCACCGCAACCCCGCCAACGGCGAGGTGGAGGACACGGACGTCGGCTTCCCCGGCCCCGAGCACCACATCGCCGAGCGGGCGGGGACCATGAAGGCGGCCATGGCCGTGCTCGCCGTGCTCGCCATCGTCGGCGGCTTCCTGCAGATCCCGGGCGTCACCCACGTCCTCGACACCTTCCTCGAGCCGACCTTCGCCGACTCGCGCCTCTACGAGGAGGTCTCGCCCTCCGAGACGCTCGAGTACGGCGGCCTCGCGCTCGGGGCGCTCCTCGGCCTGGTCGGCATCGGCATCGCCTACCTGCTGTGGGTCAAGCAGCCGGCGCGGCCGGCGGCGCTGCGCACGCGCCTGGCCCCGCTGCACTACGTCTTCTCGCACAAGTGGTTCTTCGACGAGCTCATCAACGGGCTCATCGTCAAGCCGTTCGCCTTCCTCGGGCGCTTCGCGCGCGGGACGTTCGAGCGGCTCTTCGTCGACGGGCTGCTGGTCGGCGGGACCTCGGGCGCCGTGCGCGCGGGCTCGAGCGCGGTACGCGCCGCCCAGTCGGGCTTCCTGCGCTACTACGCCGCGCTTCTGCTGCTCGGGCTCACCGCCCTCGGGCTCTACTTCCTCCTGGCGGCCGCCTAAGTGGAGCAGTTCAGCATCCACCTCTCGATCCTGCTGTTCTGGCCGACGGCCTTCGCGCTGCTCGGCGCGGTGGCGCCGCGCCGGGTGGCCGCCGGGCTGGCGCTGATCGGCGCGCTGATCCCGCTTGGCTACGCGGTGGTGCTGCTCGTCGACTTCGACGCCTCGCGGGCCGGGTCGCTCCAGTACGTCACCGACGTGGCGTGGATCGACGACCTCGGCATCCGCTACAAGCTCGGGATCGACGGGCTGAACCTCTGGCTCATCGCGCTGACCACGCTCCTGTTCGCCGCCTCGGCGCTGTGGGTCACCTTCCGGCCGATGGACCGCCCGCGGCTCTTCGCGTTCCACTTTGGCGTCGCGGAGACCGCGGTGCTCGGCGCCTTCCTGGCCCAGGACCTCGCGCTCTTCGTCCTGTTCTTCGACCTGATGCTCGTGCCCTTCTACTTCCTGGTCGGCCAGTGGGGCGGGCCGGCGCGGGTCGCGGCCACGGTGAAGATGGTGATCTACACGCTGGTCGGCTCGCTGCTGATGCTGGCCGCCGCGGTGGCCACCGCGGCGCTGGCGGGCGCGGGGCCCGACGGCGAGATCTCCTTCGTGCTCTCCGACCTCGTGCGCGCGCCGCTCGAGGACTCGACGCAGGGGTGGATCTTCGTCGCCTTCGCCCTGGCCTTCCTCATCAAGATGCCCGCCTTCCCGTTCCACGGGTGGATGCCCGACGCCTACCGGAACATGCCCCTGCCGGTGCTGGCGGTGTTCTCCGCAGTGCTCTCGAAGGTCGCCGCCTACGGCTTCCTGCGCATCGTGCTGCCGATCTTCCCCGACGCCACGGTGGAGTTCCAGACCGTGCTGCTGATCCTCGGGCTCATCTCCATCGTCTACGGCTCGGTGATGGCCTTCACGACGCCCGAGGTCCGGCTCATCCTCGGCTACTC
The DNA here is from genome assembly GCA_937871635.1 of uncultured Solirubrobacter sp. Classification (GTDB taxonomy): domain Bacteria; phylum Actinomycetota; class Thermoleophilia; order Solirubrobacterales; family Solirubrobacteraceae; genus JACCYI01. The sequence continues at coordinate 591 of CALMNS010000800.1, read as the reverse complement.
GTCGATCGCCCAGCTCGGCTTCATCATGCTCGGGATCTTCGCGCTACGCCCGGAGGGCGGCCAGGGGGCGATCCTGCAGATGGTCAACCACGGGCTGGTGGTCGCGCCGCTGTTCTTCATCATCGCGCTGCTCGCCGAGCGGTCGGCCGGGTCGGAGTCGATCCGGGACATGGGCGGGATCGCGTTCCGGGCGCCCGTGCTGGCCACCCTCTTCCTCGTCGTCGCGCTGGCCACGCTGGCCATCCCCGGCAGCGCGAACTTCGCCGGCGAGTTCCTCATCCTGCTCGGGCTCTTCGAGTCCAAGCTGGCGATCGCCATCATCGCCTTCCTGGGGGTGGCGCTCGCGTCGGTCTACATGCTGCGCGCCTACATCCGCACGATGCACAACCGGACCGGGCCGGACGTCGCCTCGCGCGACCTCAGCGTGCGCGACGGCCTGGTCATCGTGCCGCTGGTGGTCCTGATCGTCGCCTTCGGCGTCTATCCGCAGGCGGCGCTGCGCGACTCCGAGCGCGGCGTCGAGGCGGCGGTGCGCAACCCGCAGGCGCTGTCGGCGGGCCGGCCGAACCCGGCCATCGCGCAGGCCCCGGC
>CALMNS010000799.1 GCA_937871635.1 uncultured Solirubrobacter sp. | reverse complement strand
GGCTCGTGGGGACGCTCGCGGGCGCCGCGGTGGTGGTCTCCAACGACACGGGGCCGCTGCACCTGGCCGGCGCCGTCGGGGCGAGCACGGTCGGCCTGTACTGGTGGCCGAACGTCGTCACGAGCGCGCCACGCGAGCGCCGCCGGCACCGGGTGCTCGTCTCCGAGACGCGCGTCTGCCCGGCGTGCGGCGCCCCGCTCCGTCCGCCGGCCTGCGCCCACGAGGTCTCCTCGATCGCCGACATCCCCGTCCCCGCGGTCATCGCCGCCGCCGAGGGGCTCCTGGCGGAGTAGGCGGCAGGAGGCGTTTCGCCGGCGGCGTAGGGTCTGGGTGTGGCCACCTGGGAGGACGTCCGCGACCTCGCCCTCGCGCTGCCCGAGACGCGCGAGCGGGTCTCGCGCGAGCTGCGCCAGTGGGTCGTCAAGGACAAGGGCTTCGTCTGGGAGCGCCCGCTGCGCCGCGCGGACCGCGAGGCGCTCGGCGACGCCGCGCCGGAGGGTCCGATCCTGGGGGCCGCGGTCGAGCACCTCGGGGCCAAGGAGGCGCTCCTGGCCGACGACGCCGGCGTCTTCTTCACGACGCCGCACTTCGACGGCTACCCGGCGGTCCTGGTGTCGCTGGACCGCATCGCGCGCGAGGATCTCGAGGAGCTGGTCGTCGAGGCGTGGCTGGCCCGCGCCCCCAAGCGGCTCGCCCGGGCCTACCTCGAGGCCGCGGGCGCCCAGGAGGCCGACGCCTAGCGCAGCGCCCGGAAGTGGGCGCGGACGTCCTCGAGCAGGAGCTCGGGCTGCTCGAGGGCGGCGAAGTGGCCGCCGCGCGGCATCTCCGTCCAGCGGGCGATCGCGTAGTGCGGCTCGACCCAGCGGCGCGGCGGGCGCACGATCTCGTGCGGGAAGGCCGCGTAGGCGACCGGGACCTCGACGCGCGGCCGGCGCGCGACCCCGTCCGGGTCGTGGGCGTCCTCGTAGTAGATCCGCGCGGCGCTCGCGGTCGAGCCGGGCGCCCAGTAGAACATGAGGTTCGTGAGCAGCGTGTCGCGGCTGAACGCGCGCTCGACGTCCCCGTCGCAGTCGCTCCAGCGGCGGAACTTCTCGACGATCCACGCCGCGAGGCCGGCGGGGGAGTCCGACTGGGCGATGGTCACCATGTCGGGGCGGGTGCGCTGCAGCCGGTGGTAGGCGTTTCCCGTGCTGCCCCAGCGGCGCAGGGCCTCGAGGGCGTCGGCGTCCTCGGGCTCGGGGTCGGGCGGCGGCGGGACCGGGAGGAAGTTGACGTGGATCCCGGCGACGCGCTCGGGATAGGTCGCCGCGAGCTTCGCCGCGACCATCCCGCCCCAGTCGCCGCCCTGGGCGCCGTAGCGCGGGTAGCCAAGCTCGCGCGTCATCAGCGTGTCGAACGCCGCGGCGATCCGGGAGATCCCCCAGCCGCCCTCGCGCGGGGCGCCGCCGAACCCGAAGCCGGGGAGCGCCGGGACCACCACGTCGAACGCGTCGGCCGGATCGCCGCCGTGCGCGGCCAGGTCGGCCAGCGGGCCGACGAGCTCGAGGAACTCGAACTGCGAGCCCGGCCAGCCGTGCAGGAGCAGGAGCGGCGTCGGGTCCGGGCCCGCGCCGCGGACGTGCCAGAAGTGCAGGTCGACGCCGTCGACCTCGCAGAGGAAGCCGGGCGGCTCGTTGAGGCGCGCCTCCCAGTGGCGCCAGTCGTAGCCCGCGCGCCAGTACTCGCATAGCCCGCGCAGGTAGGCCACGTCGGCGCCGTAGGTCCAGCCGGAGCCGTCGATCGGCTCGGGCCAGCGCGTCCGCCCCAGGCGCTCGCGGAGGTCCACGAGCACCGCGTCGGGCACCTCGATCGAGAAGGGACGCGGCGCCATCGCCGCGGCAACGCTAGCGGCGGCGGCGGCGGCGGCGGCGGCGGTCCGTCCGGGACTTCGAGCTAGATCGGGATCCCCCAGAGCGGGAACCAGCGCTCGAGCTCGGCCTCGACCGGCAGCTCGGTGCCGATCTGCGCCTTGAGCCGGAGCTCGCGCTCGTTGTCGCGCTGCTGGGCGCCCCTGGCGGGGACGAACGGGTAGAACGCCCCGCGCTTGTAGTTGTAGATCCAGTAGACCTTCGCGCCCTTGGCGTCGGCGAAGGCGAAGACGGCGCAGAGGATCCGGTCGCCGTAGCCGCCGGCCTCCAGGGCGGTCGAGCAGGCGTTGATCCCTACCACGAGGTCCTCGACGTCGGGGTCGGAGAGCACGAGCCAGCGGTAGCCGAAGGTGTCGTCCTCCGAGCTCACCGTGGTCCCGGTCTCCTCCCCCGTGCCGCGGACGACCTCCTCCATGTCGCGGACGATCCCCTGGAAGTCCGCGGTGGCGAGCGGCTGGAAGACGATCCCCGCCTTGCCCACGGTGGTGAGCTCGAGCTCGAGCTGCAGGGTGACCGCCGCCGTGCTCATGGCGAACACCCGGTCGGTCGGTGCGGGCTGCTTGAGCTTGCGCTTGCCGGTGAGGACGTCGAAGAAGCCCATGGCCCCGGAGCCTACGCCGCGCTAGGCGACGGTGCCCTGGAGCTGGCCCTCGAGGCGCTGCAGGGCGGCGATCCGCTGCTCCATGGACGGGTGCGTGGAGAACAGCGACCCGAGCTTCTTGCCCGCGCCGGGGGGGAAGATGTAGAACGCGGCGAGCTCGCCCTGGGCCCGCAGGTCCTTCGCCGGGATGCGCTCCATGCCGCCCGAGATCTTCACGAGCGCCGAGGCCAGCGCGCTCGGCCGCCCGGTGATCATCGCCGCGCCCCGGTCGGCGGAGAACTCGCGGTAGCGCGAGAGCGCCTGCATGAGGACGAAGGAGATGACGTAGACGAAGAAGGAGACGGCGATCAGCGCGAGCACGCTCGGGCCGTCGTCGTCGTCGCTCGAGTGCCCGCCGCCGAAGAAGAGGCCGAACTGCATGATGTAGGCGGCGATCGTGGCGAAGAAGGAGGCGAGCGTCATGACCAGCACGTCGCGGTTCTGCACGTGGGTGAGCTCGTGGGCCATGACCCCCTCGAGCTCGGCGGGGGTCAGGAGGTCCATGATCCCGGTGGTGGCGCAGACGGTGGCGTTCTTGGGCGAGCGGCCGATCGCGAAGGCGTTGGGCATCCGGGTGTTGGCGATCGCCACCTTCGGCTTGGGCAGATCGGCCTGGATGCACAGGCGCTCGATCATCGCGTGGAACTCGGGGGCCTCGTGCGGCTCGACCTCCCGTGCGCCCATCGCGCGCAGCGCGAGGTTGTCCGATCCGAAGAGCTGGAAGGCGGCCAGGCCGCCGGCGATCAGGACGATCAGCAGGGCGTTGACGCCCACGGCGATCATCACGACGACGAACCCGACGTACAGCAGGCCGAGCAGGAACATCGTCAACGTCATCCGCAGCTGGAGGCCGGTATCACGGCCGAAGGAGGTGGGGCGTGCCATGGTCCTCATAGTCTGGCAGGCCGCAGCGGCCGCTTAGGAAGTCTTACCTGCCGGGGGTCGGGCCCGCCTACCGGTTTCCTCCTGCAAAGTGCAGGATTCGTTGCACCCCGGCGGAGGACCCCCGGGCGACTCTAGAGTGGCGCGCCGCATGCGCCGCCGGCTCCTGCTCGCCATAACGTCCGTCTGCGTCCCGCTCGCCCTCTGGGCGGTCCTGCCGCTCGGCTCGGGGGCGGCGCCGCTGTCGGAGCGGATCGCCAAGGACCGGCGCGTGATCGAGCGCAAGAAGGGCCGCGAGCGCAACCTGACCGCCGACATCGCGAGCTACTCGCGCCGGATCGGCACCCTCCAGGGCGACATCACCGTCCTGCAGGCGCGGCAGGCGCGCATCCAGGGCGACCTCGACGCCAAGCGGGCCGAGCTCGCCGAGATCCAGGCCGATCTGCGCGCCGAGCGGGCCCGCCTCGCGCGGCTGCGCGCCCGGCTGGCCGAGGCCCGCGCCGCCCTCTCGGGCCGGATGATCGAGCTCTACAAGGCCGACAAGCCCGACGTGGTGACCGTCGTGCTGGAGGCCGACGGGTTCGCCGACCTGCTGGCTCGCACGGAGTTCATGACCCGGGTCACCAAGCAGGACGCCCGCATCATCGCCATCGTCCGCGCCGCCCGGCTCGACGCCGCCCGCACCGCCAAGCGGCTCGACCGCCTCGAGGCGCGCGGCCAGCGCGTCGCCGCCGCGATCCTCGCGCGCCGTGACGAGGTCGCCGCGATCAAGGAGCAGCTCGTCGAGCGACGCGACTCCTACGCCGCCGTCCGCTCGAGCCGCCGCGAGACGCTCGTGGCGGTGCGCTCGAGCCGCAAGGAGGTCGAGGCCCACCTCGCCGGGCTCCAGAAGGAGCAGGCCGCCGTCCGGGCCCGGCTCGCGAAATCGGCCGGACTGGCCGGCGCGGGGCCGATCAAGCGGGGCTCGGGGCGGCTCATCTACCCCGCCTCCGGGCCGATCTCGTCGCCGTTCGGGATGCGCTGGGGCCGGCTGCACGCCGGCATCGACATCCCGCTCGCCGTCGGCACGCCGCTGCGGGCCGCCGACGGCGGCCGGGTGGCGATCGCCGGCTTCACCGGCGGCTACGGCAACTACACCTGCATCCAGCACGGCAGCTCGCTGTCGACGTGCTACGGCCACCAGTCGAGCATCCGGGTGTCCGTCGGGCAGAACGTCAGCCAGGGTCAGGTCATCGGCGCGTCGGGAAACACCGGGAACTCCACGGGCCCGCACCTCCACTTCGAGGTGCGGGTGGGCGGCAGCCCCGTGAACCCGATGGGCTACCTGTAGGGCGCGTTCTCCCGGGCCGGCGCTACGGCCGGTCCGACGGCTCGAGCGAGGGCAGCCGGCGGCAGGAGGCGCGGGCGTTGACCGGGTTGCACCGCGCGACCCCGCCCCCCGGCAGCTCCGCGACGAAGTCCGAGCCGTACCGGGCGCTCATGCCGACCTCGGGGAAGTCGGTGGAGATGAGCTGGGCGCCGCTGGCCAGCGCGGCCTCGAGCATCGAGGTGTCGTTCGCGGTGACCGTCCGCAGCGGCACGTCGGAGCGCGTGCGGACCAGGTAGCCCTTGCGGACGAGCTCGGCGATCTCGGCCGTGTTGGCGCCGAGCGGGTCGTTGCGCTTGACGAACGCGGCGTCCGGGGTGCCCGGACGGGCGTTGGTGAAAAGCACGCGGCCCTCGAGGTTCGGGCGCCCGGCCAGGTAGGCGGCCGACGCCGGCCCGGGGTCGTTGTCCATCAGGAAGGCGACCTGCCCGCGGACGTCGCCGAGGCGCGGCCAGCCCGAGCGCAGCACGGACTCCTCGAGCGTGAGCCCGCGGCGCGCCACGTCATCCGGGGTGACCATGTCGCGCTCGCCGAACACGGAGCGGATCTCGGCGTCGAGCGCGTCGAGCGCCGTGCCGTCCCAGGGCGGTGCCTGCGCGCCGCCCTGCTCGACCGCGCGGCGGTCGGTGCCCTTGAGCTCGAGCATGACGAGCAGCGGCACGTGGTCGGGGTTGCCGTCCGACCAGGCCTTGACCTGCCGCAGGCAGGTCGTGAGCTCGACGCAGGTCGTGTTGTAGTCGAGGTCCGCCACGTGCAGGACCTTGGTCCCGGGCCGCTGCCACGCGGGGTCGGGGAGCGGGCCCAGGCCGAGGCGGCGGCGCACGAGCGGGTCGGCGTAGCGCCCGCCCTGCGGATCGGGGAAGAGGTCGAGCTCGAGGCCGCGCATCCCCTGGCGCCCGAGCTGGTTGGCGATCGACGCGTGGCTGTAGAGCAGGTACTCGTCGTAGTCGCCCGGCTTGCCGATGAGCTGGTCGTAGGCGGTCTGCTCGGCCGGGCTCGTCTCCCGCTTGTAGGAGTTGTGGGTGCCGAGCACCTGCACCTCGTTCATCCGGACGGGCCCGCGCTCTGCCTCGGCGGCGGCCGGGGCGACGGTGACGGCGACGACGAAGGCGAGGAGGAGCGCGAGGCGGCGGAAGGGCATGGCGCGGATCCAACCGCGCGCGGCCCGGCCCCGTGTATCGGTCAGGTGAACCGTAGTGAGCCGGCCAGCCTCACCCCGGAGGCGGCGCGGCCGCGAACGCCCGGCGGATGAACCGCACGGCCTCGCCCTGCAGCTCCTCGTCGTGCTGGACGGAGCGGTGGTGGCCGCCCGGCGTGACGATCAGCTTCGTCGGCTCGGCCGCCGACGCCGCCGCGAGCGCGCGGGAGTGGGCCACGGGCACCCGCTCGTCGCCCTCGGCATGCTGGAGCATGAGCGGCACCCGCGAGCGTCGCACGACCTCCTCGAGCGGGTGCTCGGCGAACAGCGCCTCGAGCGCGCCGTCGTCGGCTTCGAAGCCGAAGCGCCCGCTGCGCAGCCCGTGCGCGAGGCCCTCCCCGGGGGCAGGGCAGATC
>CALMNS010000798.1 GCA_937871635.1 uncultured Solirubrobacter sp. | reverse complement strand
GGCGCGAAGTGGGGCTGGGCGAGCGTCTCGTCGGTGCCGGAGCTCACGCCGGCGCGCCGACGCGGTCGAGCGCCGCGCGGGCGACGAAGCGGCCCTGCTCGGGATCGGTCACGTCGAAGCCGAAGGGGGCGTTGGCCTCGAGCGCCCAGTGGCGCCCGCCGGCGTCCGTAAGCACGTCGACGCCCATCAGCCCGCCGCCGAGCGCGGCGACCATCCGCCGGGCCAGGTCGGCCATCTCCGCCGGCGCCTCGTAGACGCGCGGGTAGACCGTGCCGTGGGTGACCACGGCGCCCGGCTCGCGCGACTTCTCGTAGGCCGGGGAGACCCGGTCGGGTGTCGCGAAGAGCCGGACGACCCGCGGCTCGGCGATCCACTCCTGCAGCAGCGCGGCCCCCCGGACCTCGCCGCCCGTTGCCTCGTCCTCGCGCCACTCGTGCTCGATCGCGCGGGCCTCCTCGATCGAGCCGACGAGGGAGATGTGCCGCGCGCCGTCGCAGAAGGCGGGCTTGAGGATCATCCGCTCGCCGTCGCCCGCGGGCCAGCGATCGCCGATCCGGGCGAGGTTCCAGGCGCTGGGCTGCGGGATGCCGTGGGCGGCCCAGATCGCGTGGGTGACGAGCTTGTCCGAGGACGCGACCACCGCGGCGGTCGAGTTGAGCAGGGGGACGCCGCACGCCTCGAGCAGCGCCGCCAGGCGCAGCGTGGGGGCGAAGGCGACGGCCTCCTCGACGAGGACGTGGGTGATGGCGAGGCCCCAGCGGTCGACGGGCGGGCCGCCGGCGCCCCAGTCCTCCGCGAGGTCGGAGACGAGCTCGACCTCGGCGCCCTCGTCGGCGAGGGCGCGCGCCCAGGCGGCGGCGTAGCCCGTGCCGAGGTATTCCGGGTCGTTCGTGTGGACGAGCGCGACACGCACGGTCGCTCGCGTACCCAGGCCGGGGCGGCCGGTACCGTCGGCCCCCCAGATGGCACGGCCGGACGCCCGCTCACGCCGCACCGCCGAGCTGCGGGCCGCGCTGCCGCCC
>CALMNS010000797.1 GCA_937871635.1 uncultured Solirubrobacter sp. | reverse complement strand
GCCTGACGCCGCCGGCGGCGCTCGTCACCTCGGACGGCTACGAGCGCGGCAAGCCCGCGCCCGACGCGTTCCTGCTCGCCGCGGAGCGCCTGGGGGTCGAGCCGGTGGGGTGCCTGGTGCTCGAGGACGCGCCGGCCGGCGTCGAGGCCGGCAAGGCGGCGGGGATGACCGTCTGGGCGGTGAGGACGACCACGCCGCGTTCCGCGCTGGAAGAGGCGGGAGCCGATCGGGTGTTCGATGGGCTCCCGGCGCTGCTGGCCGCGCGAACGTCAACTGCGGCTGGGTAGGGCGGCGGGCCGGGCGGGAGCGGGATCGAGCGGCCGCCGTCGATCCCCCACTCGCGCAGCCGCTGGGCGCGAGTGCTGCCTGACCCGCGCTGAGCGCGGCTGATCCCCCACTCGCGGTCCAGACGCTCGCGAGTGGGGGATCACCGTCTCGCGAGCCCCGTCACGATCCTCCCTGCGTCCCTACCCAGCGCCGTTGACGTTCGTCAACCGCCTCAGCCGGCGCCTACCGCCCGGTTCGGTTGACGAACGCGTAGAGCTCGCGGGCGACCTTCTGGGGGACGCCCGGGACCGCCTCGAGCTCCTCGCGGGTGGCCGCCATGACGTTCTCCGGCGAGCCGAAGTGCTTGAGCAGCGCGCGCTTGCGGGTCGGGCCGATGCCCGGCAGCTCGTCCATGATCGACTCGGTCATGGCCTTGTCGCGCCGGACCCGGTGGTGGGTGATCGCGAAGCGGTGGGCCTCGTCGCGCACCCGCTGCAGGAGCTGGAGCTCCGGCGTGTCGTGGGCCAGGAGCAGCGGCTCAGGCACCCCGGGCAGGAAGACCTCCTCGATCCGCTTGGCGAGCGACACCACGGTCACGCCGCGCTCGCGCAGCGCCTGCAGGGCGTCGAGCCCGGCCGAGAGCTGCCCGGGCCCGCCGTCGATGACGATGAGGTTCGGCAGGGCGGCGAACGACGCGTCGCGGTCGGAGTCGTACGGCGACTTCTCGGCCTGCTTCTCGAACTGGGCGGCGCGCCGGCCCAGCACCTCGCTCATCGACGCGAAGTCGTCCGGAACGCCCTCCTCGCCGCCCCGCACCCGGAAGCGCCGGTAGTCGGCCTTCTTCGGCGCTCCTCCCTCGAAGACCACCATCGAGGCGACGGTGTTCGTGCCCATGAGGTTCGAGATGTCGAAGCACTCGATCCGCACCGGGAGGGCGTCGAGCCCGAGCGCCGTCTGGAGGCCGTCGAGCGACTCGACGCGCTGCTGCCGGCGCCGCTCGGACTTCAGCTTGTCCTGGTCGAGCGCCAGCCGCGCGTTGCGCTCGGCGAGCTCGAGGATCCGCTTCTTGCCGCCCCGCTCCGCCGCCCGCAGCTCCACCGTGCCCTTCCGGCGCTCGGAGAGGATCGCCCCCAGGATCGGCAGCTCGGTGCCCTCGGCCACCTCGGTGGAGACGACGATGAGGTTGGGGATGGAGAGCGCGCTGGCGTAGTACTGCAGGCAGAACTCCTCGGTCGCGCGGCCGACGTCCGTCTCGCCCTCGTTGTAGAGGTAGAACGACTGGCGGTCCGAGAGGACGCCGTCGCGGACCTGGAAGACCTGGGCGTTGGCCTCGGTGCCCTCCACCGCGACGGCCACCGCGTCGAAGGTGCCGACGCCCTCGGCGGCCACGCGCTGGCGCTCGAGCAGCGAGCGAACGGCCTGCAGCCGGTTGCGCTCGACGGTGGCCTGCTCGAAGTCCTGCTCGCCGGCGGCGAAGAACATCTTCTTCTCGAGGTCGCGCTCGATCTCCTTGTAGCGCCCGGAGAGGAAGGCGATGACGCCGTCGATCCCCTCCCGGTACTCCTCCCGGCTCACGTAGCCGACGCAGGGCGCCCCGCAGCGCTTGATGTAGTAGTCCAGGCAGGGCGACCCCGAGCGCCGGCCGGGCTCCGCGCCGTCGCAGGAGCGGAACAGGAAGACCTTGCCGAGCAGGTCGAGCGTGCCGCGGACGCGCTTGGCGCTCGAGAAGGGGCCGAAGTACACGCGCTCGCGGCGGTGGCGCTCGCGGGTGAAGTAGACCCGCGGGTAGTCCTCGTCGAGCGAGATGGCGATGAACGGATAGGACTTGTCGTCGCGCAGCCGGATGTTGAAGCGCGGCTTGTACTGGCGGATGAAGTTCTGCTCGGTGAGCAGCGCCTCGGCCTCCGTGGTCACCACCAGGGACTCGATGTGGTCGATCCGCTCGCGCATCTCGGTGCGCTTGGAGAAGTGCGAGGCGACGCGCTTGCGGATCGACTTCGCCTTGCCGACGTAGATCACCCGCCCGCGCGAATCGCGGAACAGGTAGACCCCCGGCTGGTCGGGGAGCGCGCGGCGCTGCTCGCCCAGGCGCTCGGACCGGTCCGCTGAAGTCACCGCCATCGCTCGTTCAGACTACGCACGGGTCCGCCCACCGAAACTCGACGCGGCTTCTACGGTTGTGGGCGTGATGAAGACGACGAAGCGCCTCCTCCTCCCTCTCCTCGTGCTCGGCTCGCTGTTCGCCGCCGCACCCGCCTCGGCGGCCTACACGGTCGGCATCGGCGACCAGTCACCGGGTCTATTCGCGAACAAGCTATGGAAGGACCTCAAGCTCAAGAAGGTCCGCTACATCGTCCCCTACGACGTCACGAAGGATCGCGACGCCCTCGCCGAGGTCGACCGCTACATGGCCGCCGCCCGCAGCGCGCGCCAGGACGTCCTCGTGCACTTCTCCGCCCACCGCGGCTGCTTCAACAACGGCCGCTACTCGCGGTCCAAGGCCTGCAAGCTCCCCTCCGTCTCCAGCTACACCAAGCTCTTCAAGGCCTTCAAGAAGCGCTACTCGTACGTCAAGACCTACGGCGTCTGGAACGAGGCCAACCACGTCTCCCAGCCGACGGAGAAGAACCCGAGGCGGGCCGCGCAGTTCTACACCGCGCTCAAGCGGAACTGCCGCGGCTGCAAGGTCGTCGCCGGTGACCTGCTCGACTCCTCCAACATGCGCGGCTACGCCTCGACGATGAACCGCGCGCTCAAGGGCCGGGCCAAGATCTGGGGCCTGCACAACTACGCCGACGTCAACCGCAACCGCACCCGCGGCACCACGACGCTGCTCAAGACGGTGCCGGGCGAGGTCTGGCTCACCGAGACGGGCGGGATCGTGAACTTCGACGCGGCCAACGGCTTCCGGCCGTCGGAGCGGGCGGCGGCCACGGCGATCAAGCGGATGTTCGCGCTGGCCGCCAAGTACGACTCGCGGCGCAGCGGCTACAAGTCGCGGATCACGCGCCTGTACCCGTACAACTTCCAGGAGCAGGCCGGCGCGCGCTTCGACGCCGCGCTGCTCGGTCCGGACGGCTCACCGCGCCGCGGCTACACGGCGTTCAAGGCGGGGGCGCGCAAGGCCCGCAAGTAGCGCCGCGGGCCCCGCACGTCGGGCGGGCGTAGGCTCCGGGGCATGCGCTCGGCGATCCGGACCTGCCCGCTGTGTGAGGCCACCTGCGGCCTGGAGATCTCCGTGGCGACGACGAGACGATCACCGGGATCCGGGGCGATGGGGACGACGTCTTCTCCCGGGGCTTCCTCTGCCCCAAGGGGCCGTCGCTCAAGGCGCTGCACGAGGACCCCGACCGCCTGCGCGGGCCCGTCGTGCGCCAGCCCGACGGGAGCTTCGCCTCCGTGGGCTGGGACGAGGCCTTCGCGCTTGTCGAGGCCCGCCTGGGGCCGCTGCTGCCCGAGCACGGGGGCCAGGCGGTGGCCGCCTACCTCGGCAACCCGAGCGTCCACTCGCTGGGGGCGCAGCTCTACGGCCGCGTCCTGCTCAAGGCGCTGGGGACCCGCAACGTGTTCTCGGCCTCCACGGTCGACCAGATGCCCAAGCACGTCTCCGCCGGGCGGATGTTCGGCTCGGGCTACTCCATCCCGGTCCCTGACGTGGACCGGACGGACTACCTGCTGATCCTGGGAGCCAACCCGCTCGTCTCGAACGGCTCGCTGCTCACCGCGCCGGACATGCGCGGCCGCCTGCGGGCGCTGCGCGAGCGCGGTGGGCGGATCGTCGTGGTCGACCCGCGGCGCACCCGCACCGCCGAGGCGGCCGATCGCCACCTGCCGATCCGTCCCGGGACGGACGCGCTGGCGCTGATGGCGCTGGTGCACGTGCTCTTCGCCGAAGACCTCGTCGACGCT
>CALMNS010000796.1 GCA_937871635.1 uncultured Solirubrobacter sp. | reverse complement strand
GTGGGGGGACGGGACGAGCGGCGTCGAGCTCTCCGACCCCGCGGGGGCCAACCGGACGCGGCTCGGCGGCCGCCCGGACGGCTCGACCACCCTGGACTTCTGGGACGCCGAGGGGACCTACCGCGCGGGCCTCGGCGAGTGGGCGGCCGGCGAGCCCGGGATCGCCTTCTTCGACGCCGAGGGCCGCAAGCTCGGCGCGGCCGATCCGTCTCCGGAGTAGCGGAAGCGCGCCAGCTGGACATCCACCGGACGGTGGTGTCGAATCGGGGCTCCCGCCTCCGTCAACCGAGCGATCCCGGCGATGAGCGCCGGGGCGCCCGACCCAAAGGGGTTCTCCATGCTCCACGCGCTCCTCATCTACAACGACCCGGCCGATGCCCCGGCCCCCGAGTCGCCTGAGGGCCAGGCCGAGTTCCAGTCCTGGCTCTCCTACACGGAGGAGCTCGGCCGCAGCGGGGTGCTCAAGGCCGGCGAGGCGCTCCATCCCCAGGAGAGCGCCACCACCGTGCGCCGGCGCGACGGCGAGACCGTCGTCACCGACGGCCCCTTCGCCGAGACCAAGGAGGTCCTCGGCGGCTTCTACGTCATCGACGTCGAGGACCTCGACGCGGCGCTGGCGTGGGCGGAGAAGATGCCCAACATCGCCTACGGATCGGTCGAGGTCCGCCCGGTGGCCGTCTTCGAGTGACGCCGGAGACCGCCGCGACGCTCGCGCGGGCCGTCCACGAGGACGGCCCGCGGGTCCTGGCCACCCTCATCCGCCACCTCGGCGGCGACTTCCAGCTCGCCGAGGACGCGCTGCAGGACGCCTACGCGGCCGCGGTGACCGCCTGGCCGCGCGACGGGGTCCCGACCGTCCCCGCCGCGTGGCTGACCACCGCGGCCCGCCGGCGGGCGATCGACCGGCTGCGTCAGGCCCGGTCGCTCGACGCCCGCATCGAGACCCTCGCGGCGGCGGCCGCCCGCGAGGCGCCCGGCCACGAACCCCCCACCGACGCGATGGACGAGACCTCGACTCTCACCGACGACCGCCTGCGGCTCCTGTTCACGTGCTGCCACCCGGCCCTCTCGCTCCCGTCGCGGGTCGCGCTGACGCTGAAGTCGCTCGGCGGCCTCACGACGGCCCAGACCGCCCAGGCCTTCCTCGTCTCAGAGGCCGCGATGTACCAGCGGCTCGTGCGCGCCAAGCGGAAGATCGCCGCCGCCGGGATCCCCTACCGCGTCCCGCCCGACGAGCTGCTGCCCGAGCGGCTGGCGGGCGTCCAGCTCGTCATCTATCTCATCTTCACCGAGGGCCACACCGCCTCGGAGGGCGAGCGCCTGACCCGGCCCGACCTCTGCCAGGAGTCGATCCGCCTGGGCCGCCTGCTCGCCCGGCTGATGCCCGACGACGCCGAGACGCTCGGCCTCCTCGCGCTCCTTGAGCTCACGGACGCCCGGCACGACGCGCGGACGGGTCCGGCGGGGGAGGCGATCGACCTCGAGCACCAGGATCGCAGCCGCTGGGATCACGCGCGCATCGAGGCGGGCCGCGCCGCCCTCGCCCGCGCCGCGCGCCTGGGGCAGCCCGGGCCCTACCAGCTCAAGGCCGCCGTGGCCGAGACCCACGCCCGTGCGACGAGCTTCGCCGCGACGGACTGGGATCGGATCGGCCGGCTCTACGCCGAGCTGCACCGCCGCGAGCCGACCCCGGTCGTCGCGGTGTCGCTCGCGGTGGCCGCGGGCTTCGCCGGCGAGCCGCTCACCGGGCTGCGGGTCCTCGACGCGGTGGAGGG
>CALMNS010000795.1 GCA_937871635.1 uncultured Solirubrobacter sp. | reverse complement strand
GGGCGGGCAGCGGCGGCCGTCAGGCGCGTCCGGACGCCGCCGGAGACGCACCGTAATTGCGGGGACGGCCACTAGGTGGCCGCCGATCCGCGCCCCGGCGGGACGGCCCGCCGGCTGCGCGTCCTGGTCGTCGACGATCACGACGTCGTCCACTGGGGCTTCAAGCTGATGCTCGGCGAGCAGCCGTGGGTGGAGCGGTTCCTCGCGGCGCGCTCGGGCGAGGAGGCGCTCGCGATGACCCGGCGCTACGAGCCGCACGTCGCGCTCGTCGACCTCTTCCTGGGGGCCGAGTCGGGCGCCGAGGTCTGCGAGCGGCTGCGCCAAGCGTCGCCGATGACCCGGGTCCTGCTCATCTCGGGCGCGGGGCGCATCTCCGCGCACGCGGCCCGGGCGGCGGGCGCCTCGGGCTTCGTCTCCAAGGACTGGGCGGCGCCCGACGTCGCCCGGGCGGTGCGCATGGTCGGGCTCGGGATGACCGTCTTCGAGCCGGGCGAGTCGGCTCCCGGGCTGCTCTCCGAGCGCGAGCGCGAGGTCCTCGACCTCGTGGCGACGGGCGCCACGAACCCCGAGATCGCCCGCTCCCTGCACCTCTCCCCCCACACGGTCAAGGAACACACGAGCGCGCTGTACCGCAAGCTCTCCGTGCGCAACCGGGCCGAGGCGGTGCAGAAGGCGCAGCGGCTCGGCCTGCTGTCCTGAGCCGTTGACGTCGTCGGGCTCGTCGAACCACCGGAACCCGGACTCAGACCCCCCACCGCGCGCCGGTGCTCCCCCCACCCGGGGGGTAGGCGGCGCGCGCCGTACTTGGATCGCGGCCGGCCTGGACAGGGTGCTCGTGTGCCCACCGCGCTCCTCTTCCCCGGCCAGGCCTCCCAGACCCCGGACATGCGCGACGTCGTCGCCGCCGTCCGCCCCGACCTGCTCGAACGCGTGTGCGAGCTCGTCGGGGAGGATCCGTTCGCGCGGGTCGACGACGGCACGCAGTACGCCCAGCCCGCGATCTTCTGCGCGAGCCTCGCCGGGCTCGCGGCCGCCGACGAGGCGCCCGACGCCGTCGCCGGGCACTCGCTCGGCGAGCTGACCGCCCTCGTCGCCGCCGGCACGCTCGCGGAGGACGACGGGCTCGCGCTCGTCGTCGAGCGCGGGCGGCTC
>CALMNS010000794.1 GCA_937871635.1 uncultured Solirubrobacter sp. | reverse complement strand
GGCCTGGAGCGCCGCGGCGCCCTCGGCGACCGTCGGCACCTTGATGGTCGAGCCGAGGACGACGTTGGCCGTCTCCGGCAGCCCGTTGTAGGCCGCCACGGTGCGGGTGGTGAGGTTGTTGGCCGCGGCGATGCCCCACAGGGTCTCGCCGGGCGCCACCACGTGGCCCACCTCCGCGTGCGCGCCGGCCGGCGCGGCGGCGGCGGCGCCGAGGGAGAGGGCGAGGGTCATGGCGGTGGCGGCAGGACGGCGCAGGGTCATGGCAGGACGTATTAGCCCGATCTCCTGCTCCGCTCCACCGGCGGAGCGTGCTTACGGCGACCTGCAACCCTTGACCCATGGACGTCGCCCGCGCTCGGCTCTGGACCCAGAAGTGGCGGTGGTACGAACGGGCCTCGCTGCCCCACCGCCGCGCCCGCCTGCACTGGGAGATGGCCGAGCGGCGGGCCTTCGCGCGCTGGCCCATCCACGGCAACGTGCTCGAGATGCTCGACGAGGGGCGCCTGACGATCGGCGAGCACGCGCTCTTCGAGCCCGGCGTCTGGCTGACCGCCCCCGCCCCGGGCCGCATCGCCATCGGGGCCGGGACGTTCCTCAACCTCGGCGTCCAAGTCGCGGCGGTCGAGTCCGTCGAGATCGGCGACCACTGCATGCTCGCCAACGGCTGCTTCGTCACGGACGGCAACCACCGCTTCGACGACCCGGAGCTGCCCGTCCCCTGGCAGGGGTTCTCGAGCAAGGGGCCCACCCGGCTCGGCGACAACGTCTGGTGCGGCGCCAACGTGGTGATCACCAGCGGGGTGACGGTCGGCGAGCGCTGCGTGATCGGCGCGAACTCGGTGGTCACCGAGGACCTGCCGCCGTTCTCCGTCGCGGCGGGCGCCCCCGCCAAGGTGCTCAAGCAGGTCACCTACGCCCCGGCCGCTGGGGCGGCGGGTCCTGCCTAGCGCCCGATCAGCACCCTGACGCCGAAGGCCACGCCGACCACCAGGACGAGGCCGGCGAGCACGGTCAGGACGGCGTACCGGGCGGCCGCCGCGCCGGCGCCTGATCGCCTCGCCTCGCCCAAGCGCGTCCCGCCGAGGAGGGCCAAGGAGAAGACGGCGGTCACCCCGATGCCGGCCAGGAGGGAGACCCAGACCACCTCGAGCAGCGCGCCGGTGTCGATGATCGCGGCCATCAGCCCTCGGCCGTCAGCGTGCGGCCCTGGGCGAGGCGGCGCCCGAAGGCGGCGGCGAGCGCGGAGACCACCGACAGGGCGACGAGCACCGGCCCGAGCGAGCCGTCGCCGAACACGGCGGTGGCGCCGTAGGTCAGCGCTCCTACGCCCGCGGCGGCCGGCAGCGTGAGGACCCAGGCGGCGGCGATGTTGCCCGCCACCCCCCAGCGCACGGCCGAGACCCGCTTGGCCGCGCCGGCGCCCATGATGGCGCCCGAGATGACGTGGGTGGTCGAGAGCGGGAAGCCGGCGTGCGACGCGGAGAGGATCACCGCGGCGCCCGCTCCCTGGGCCGCGAAGCCCTGCGCCGGATCCATCTTGATGATCCGGCTGCCCATCGTCCGGATGATCCGCCAGCCGCCGACGTAGGTGCCGGCGGCGATCGCCGAGGCGGCCGAGACGATCACCCAGACGGGGACGTCGTCGCCCGCGGCGAGGTTCCCGTTGGCGACGAGGGCGAGGAAGATGATCCCCATGGTCTTCTGCGCGTCGTTGAGCCCGTGGGAGAGCGAGAAGAGGCTGCCCGAGACGATCTGCCCGAGGCGGAACCCGCGGGCGACCGGTCCCGGCCGCTCGTGCCCGACGATCCGGTAGGCGACCAGGATCCCGGCGCCGCCCACCGCGAAGGCCAGCAGGGGCGACCAGGGCGGGGACGACGACCTTCGCGAGCAGGCCCGCGCCCAGGACGGCGTCCGGCCCCGCGGCGACGAACGCGGCGCCGACCACCCCGCCGATCAGCGCGTGCGACGAGCTCGAGGGCAGGCCGAAGTACCACGTCGCCAGGTTCCACGCGATCGCCCCGATCAGCCCCGCGAAGACGATCGTCGGCGTGATGAGATCCGCGTCGACGATCCCCGTGGCGATCGTCGCCGCCACCTCGAGCGAGACGAAGGCGCCGGCGAAGTTGAGCAGCGCGGCGAGGGTGACGGCCACCTTCGGGCTCATGGCCCGCGTGGAGATCGAGGTGGCCACCGCGTTGGCGGTGTCGTGGAAGCCGTTGGTGAAGTCGAACGCGAGCGCGGCGGCCACCACGACCACCAGCACGACGGGGTCGCCGCCCACGCGCGCCGCCTAGGCGTTCTTGATCAGGATGTTCTGCAGGACGTTGGCGACGGTCTCCGTCGCGTCGATCGCCTCCTCGAGGCGCTCGAAGATGTCCTTCCAGCGGATGACCATCATCGGGTCGATCCCGCGGACGAAGAGCGAGGCGAGCGCCTCGCGGACGATCCGGTCGCCCTCGTTCTCCAGGCGGTGGATCTCGATCGTCTGCGCGGAGACGTCGTCGAGCGTCCGCAGGCGGGGCAGCGCCGCGGCGACCTGGATCGTCGCCTGGCGCAGGACGGCGGCCAGCTGCAGCGACTGGTCCATCGGGGCCTCGATCCGGTATAGGCCGAGGAAGTCCGCGACCTCCTCGATGAAGTCGACGATGTCGTCCAGCGCGGAGGCCAGCGCGATGATGTCCTCGCGGTCCAGCGGCGTGACGAAGGTCTGGTTGAGGCGATGGATGAGGTCGTGGGTGATCCGGTCGCCCTCGGACTCGACCGTCTTGATCTCCTGCGCGAGGTCCGTCTCGGGCCAGTCGTCCAGCATCCGGCTCAGGAGCTCCGCCGCGCGGACGACGTTGGCGCCCGCCTCCTCGAAGAGGTCGTAGAACTCGCGCTCCTTCGGAGCGAAGATCTGCGAGAGGCGCGCCATCCGCGCGGCAGGCTAGCGAGTTGTGAAGGTCGTGTTGATCTGTTCCTCCAGCCGTCGGATCTCCTCCGGGGCGATCCCGTAGGTGTGCTCGGGCCCCGGGAACGCCCGGGTGCGGACGGCCTCCGCGTACGCCCCGATGCCGCGCAGCATCTCGCCGTGGACGTTGGCGAAGCGGGCGGCGAACTTGGGCTTGAACTCCGGGTGGATGCCCAGGAGGTCGTGCAGCACGAGCACCTGCCCGTCCGTCGCGGGGCCCGCGCCGATCCCGATGACCGGGATCTCCATCCGGGCCATCAGCAGATCGGTCACGCCGGCCGGGATCGCCTCGAAGACCAGGGCGAAGCACCCGGCGTCCTGCAGCGCGAGCGCGTCGTCGAGGACCTGCTTGGCCCGCTCGGCGGTCCGGCCCTGCGCCCGGTAGCCGCCGAGGGCGGTGGCGGTCTGCGGGGTGAGGCCGACGTGGCCCATGACCGGCACGCCGGCGCGGACGATCGCCCGGGCCCGGTCGGCGGAGGCCCCGCCGCCCTCGAGCTTGACCACGTCGCAGCCCGCCTCCTTGACGAACCGGTGCGCGGTGGCGATGGCCTGGGCGTCGGAGGCCTCGTAGGAGCCGAACGGCAGGTCGCCGACCAGCATCGGGGTGCTCAGCCCGCGGCGCACCGCGGCGGTGAGCATCAGCAGCTCGTCCACCGTGATCGGCACCGTGTCGGCGTAGCCCAGCACGTTGTTGGCCGCCGAGTCGCCGACGAGGACGACGTCGACCCCCGCCGCCTCGGCGATCTTGGCGCTCGGGTGGTCGTAGGCGGTGACCATCACGATCGGCTCGCCGAGGGCGCGCATCTCCTGGAGCTTGGTGAGCCCCACCTTGCGGCGGGCGGCGTCGGCCTGCGGATGACGAGGGAGTGAGGACATGGTTCAGGCCTCCTGGCCGACGAGCAGGCTTACCCGCTCGTCGATCGAGATGATCCGGTTGGCGCGGTCGACGTGGACCACGCGGGGCGCGTAGGACTCGAGGTCCTCGCGGTCGTAGTGCGCGTAGGAGATGACGATCACGGTGTCGCCCGTGTGGACGAGGCGGGCGGCGGCGCCGTTGACCTTCACCGCCCCCGAGCCGGGCTCACCGGCGATCGTGTAGGTCTCGAAGCGGGCGCCGTTGTCGACGTCGACCACCGCCACCTGCTCGTGAGGGCGGATGTCGGCCGCCTCGAGCAGCTCGGGGTCGATGGTGATCGAGCCCACGTAGTGCAGGTCGGCGTCGGTCACCGTGGCGCGGTGGATCTTGGACTTGAGCATGACCCGGTTCACGGGCGCACCTTTCGTGTCTCGAGGAGGACGTTGTCGATCAGGCGGACGGGGCCGACGCGGGCGGCGACGGCCACGAGGGCGCGGCCGTCGACGTGCGACAGCGGGGCGAAGGAGTCGGGGTCGACGAGCTCGAGGTACTCCGACTCGACCCCGCGGGCGGCCAGGGCCTCGAGGCCGGCGGCCCGCAGGCGGCCGGGGTCGCGCTCGCCGGACTCGGCGC
>CALMNS010000793.1 GCA_937871635.1 uncultured Solirubrobacter sp. | reverse complement strand
AACGGTGAGCTCGAGTTCGACCAGACCGTCAAGGCGGCCACCAACTAGAAGACCAGACCTCCTCGGGGACATCGGCCGGGGCGGGCATCGCCGCCGCCCCGGCCGTTTTCCGAGCTCACCCGGTGAGCGCGGCGCTCTCGCGCCACAGGTCCGCCGCCCGCGCGCGGTCGTACGTCGCGGGGGAGGATCGCCGCGGGCGCCCGCCCGCGAAGTAGCGTCCGGTGACGCCGGCCAGCGCGGGGTCCGTGACGAGCCGGGCGAGGGCCCGTCCGGCCTCGGCCGGCTGTGCCGCTCCCGGCATGAAGCGCTCGATCGCCGGGGCCACGCGGGCGTAGATCCGCAGAGCCCACGGCGGGTAGTCGCGGGCCAGCCCGGTCGACGGCATCAGGCCGGGGTCGAAGGCGTTGACGTCGGCCCGGCCCTCGAGCCGCCGCGCGGCCTCGTAGGCGAACAGGACGTTGGCGAGCTTCGAGGTGGAGTAGGCGACCTGCCCCGATCCGCCGTCGGGCCGGGCCAGCTCCCTGGCCGGCCGCCACTTCGGCCTGGGAAACGGGCCGGACTTGCGCAAGGTGCCGTAGTGCGTCCCGCTCGAGACGGCCACGATCCGCGCCCCGGGCGCCAGCGCGTCGGCGAGCAGCGTGGTGAGGAGGAAGTGGCCGAGGTGGTTGACGCCGAAGGTGAGCTCGAAGCCGTCCTCGGTCGTCCGGTCGGCGCGGCTGACCTGGACGCCGGCGTTGAGCACGAGCGCGTCGAGCCGGGCGTGGCGGTCGGCGAGCTCCGCGGCGGCGGTGCGGACCCCGTCGAGCGAAGCGAGGTCGAGCCCGACGACGTCTGCCTCCGCCCCCAGATCCGCGGCGACGCGCTGGCCCTCGTCGACGTCGCGGACGGCGAGCACGACGCGCCAGCCCGGCGTCGCGGCCAGCGCCCGGACGGCGTGGAGGCCAAGACCGCGGGTCGCGCCGGTCACCACAGCGGTGCGGCGGGTCCCGTACGCAGATGTGTCAGTCGGTGTCATATGGCAGAGTATGACACATGGCGCATTGTGCCATCCTGCTTGCCGTGAGCCAGAGCCTGCGCGCCCGCAAGAAGGAGCAGACGCGCCACGACATCGCCCGGGCGGCGCTCGCCCTCATCGACCGCGACGGCTTCGCGGCCACCACCATGGCGGCGATCGCCGACGCGGCGGGCGTGTCGCCCCGGACGGTCTTCCGCTACTTCGCCGACAAGGAGGAGGTCGTCTTCGCCGAGGACCCCGCCCACACGGAGGCGCTCCTCGCGTCGGTGGACGCGGCTCCGCCCGGGACTCCGCCGCTCGAATGCCTGCGCCGGGCCGGGCACGCGCTCGCCGCCGAGCTCGAGCGCGAACCGGAGGAGGTCGCGCGCTGGCGCGCGGTCGTCGCCGCCGATCCCGCGCTCCAGGCG
>CALMNS010000792.1 GCA_937871635.1 uncultured Solirubrobacter sp. | reverse complement strand
CCGCCGTCGGGATCGCCGTGGCCCGGGGCGGCCGGGCGGTCGAGGGGTCGATCTTCGCCGACGTCCCCGGCGCCGGCCGCTGGGCCACCGCGCTGCTGCTCGACGGCAACATCGGCATCGGCGGCCATCCCGGCGCGCTGCTCGAGCGGGTGGGCGCGCTGCTCGCCCCGGGCGGCACGGCGATCGTCGAGGTCGATCCGCCCGGCTACCCGACGCGCACGACGCACGTGCGGATCGAGTCGGGCAACGCCGTCTCGGAGTGGTTCGTCTGGTCGCGGGTGTCCGCCGACGACCTCGCGCCGATCGCCGCCGGCGCCGGGCTCCCCTGCGCCGAGCTCTTCGAGGACGAGGGGCGATGGTTCGCGCGCCTCGTTCGCGGATCGTAAGCACCACTCGCCCCGCGGCCTGTCAGGCTCCTGACGGATGAAGCTCTTCCCCGCCCAGCCGCCGCCCGGACCGTTCCGCCCGGGCTTCTGGCGCTCGCCGCTGCGGGGGCCGTGGCTGACGTCCATCCTCGGCTCGATCCTGCTGGTGCTCACGACGATCACCGCGGTGACCGGCTTCCTCTCCCACGCCGCCTACAACCCGGACCTGGGCATGAACGCGGTGGTCGACGCCTCGCGCGACGTCCCGCTCCCGTTCGCCCTCGACTTCTGGCCCGCCTCGCCCGGCTGGCTCTACCAGGTCAACCAGGGGCTGCACGTCAACGTCGGGATCGTGGCCATCCCGATCCTCCTGTTCAAGCTGTGGTCGGTCATCCCCCGGTTGTTCGCCTGGCCACCCGCCGTCTCCCCCGCCCAGGCGCTCGAGCGCCTCTCGATCGGCCTGCTCGTGGCGAGCTCGGTCTTCCTGTTCGCCACAGGCGTCTTCAATACCGCCTACGACTACGCCTTCCGCTTCAACTTCGTGCTGGCGCACTACTACGCGGCGGTGGTCTTCTCCGCCTCGCTCGTCCTTCACGTGGCGATCAAGACGCCGATCATCCTGCGCGCCTACCGCGACCGCGGCGTCCTGGCCCCGCTGCGCGACGACCTCGCCCACACGCGGCCGGAGCCCGACGACCCGCACGGGGGCCTGGTCGCTCCCGAGCCGTCGGCGCCGACGATCACGCGCCGCGGGCTGCTCGCC
>CALMNS010000791.1 GCA_937871635.1 uncultured Solirubrobacter sp. | reverse complement strand
GCCCGCCGCCGCGTAGCCGCACCCGCAGCCCCAGCGGCCGCCGTGCCGGCCGCTCAGCTCCCCAGCCAGTCGGCGATCCGCCGCCCGATCCGCTCGCCCTGGTCCTCCTGCAGGAAGTGGCTCGCGTCGGGGATCACCTCGACGTCGCCGGCGCCGATCCGCTGCGCGAAGCGGCGGCCGGTCTCCAGCGGCAGGACCGGGTCGGAGTCCGCCCACAGCATGAGCTTCGGCCGAGCATCCTGCGCGAGCCACTCGAGCACCCGCCGGCCCTCGGCGGCGCCCGGCGCGTCGGGGGCCTGGGGGATCAGCAGCGGGAAGGCGCGCGCCCCGGCTTTGGCGTCGGCGTTGACGAAGGGCGCGTCGTAGCCGGCGATCACCTCGTCGCCCGGATCCGCCTTGCAGGCGCGCCGCACCAGGAAGCCGATCGGCAGGTCCTCCGTCCGGCGCACGAAGGCGGCGAAGGCGTGCCACGCGTCGGACATCGCCTGCGAGCCCGTCCACAGCCCCGTGTCCATCAGGACGATCCGGTCCACCCGGTCGGCGTGCTCCATCGCCACCCGCAGCCCGATGGGCCCGCCCCAGTCGTGCACGACGAAGGTCGCGCCCCGCAGGTCGAGGTCCTCGAGCAGGCGGCCGGCGAGCGCCGTGTGGCGGTCGTAGGTGTAGTACGCCAGGTCCGTCGGCTTGTCCGAGCGGCCGAAGCCGACGAGGTCCGGCGCGATCACGCGATGGCCGGCGTCGCGCACGGCGGGCAGGACCTTGCGCCAGAGGTAGGACCACGTCGGCTCGCCGTGCCACATGACCACGGGCGCCCCGTCGCCCTCGTCGAGATGGGCGAGCCGCAGGCCGTCCACCGTCCGGTAGTGCGGTGCGAACGGGAAGTCGGGAAGCCCCTCGAGCAGCACGTCGGGCGTCCGGATCGCGTCGGTCATGCCGGGGGTTCTATCCGCTCGAGCAGGGGAAGGAGGCGCTCGGCGTCCTGCCCGACGGTCACGTGGATGGCCGCGGGCTCCCGGACCCAGGCGATCACGTCGAGGACCTGGAGGCGATCGAGCCAGAACTGGAAGGCGAGCGCCTGGGCGCGCGACCCGTAGCGCCGCAGCACGTCGAAGGCGTAGCCCGTGGTGTGCAGCGAGTAGCTCTGCGTCGCCTCGGGGTTCGAGCGCAGCAGCAGGCCCTGGTAGCGCTCGTCGCGCACGGTGGAGGTGAGGATCAGGGACGCGGGGTCCTTCGCGGTCGCGCGGACCTGGGCGCCGACGTAGACCGCCAGGGCGAGCGCCTCGGGCCGCAGGCCGCGGTAGAGCCCGGGGGGCCGGCGAAGGCGCCGGGCGAGCTCGCCCATCTGCCGCGAGCGGGCCAGCCCGAGCGTCGCCCGCTGGTCGGGGACGGCGACGATCTCGTCGTCCTCCCACGCCTGGGCGAGGCTCCCGGGCGTCGCGAAGCGCTCGGTCGCGTCGGGCGGGTGCAGGAGCTCCTCCGCGGAGTTCTTCTCCCCCTGCAGGGCGGCGCGGCGCGCGAGCTCGTCGGGGTCCTCGCGGTGCAGGCGGAGGATCTCGCGCGCGGCGAGCACCTTCCAGTAGTAGTTCTGGGAGTCGTCGCCGAGCGCGGCCAGGCGGCGCTGGGCGGCGGCGTGGCGCAGCGGCGTCGAGTCGAAGTAGACCTGGGCGTAGGGGAGCTCCGCCGTCTCGGGGTCCTCCTCCCCGGTGTAGGCCTCGAGCACGTCGGAGAGGTTGCCGATCCCCATGTGGTAGGCGACGATCCCCAGGTCCTCGCGGCCGAAGCGGTCCGTGGAGAGCTTGAGGTAGCGGGCGGTGGCGGCGAGCGCGGCGCGCGGGTCGAAGCGCTCGTCGACCTGGGCGCGGCGGGCGGCGAGCCGGCGGGCGCGATC
>CALMNS010000790.1 GCA_937871635.1 uncultured Solirubrobacter sp. | reverse complement strand
GGCCACCACGGCGCGCGGCGGCAGCCTGCCGGCCGTGCCGCCCGGATCCAGGGCGACGAGCGGGCGATCACCGGGCGCGACGGTTCGGACGCGCGCCACCGGCAGCGCGAAGTGAAGTCCCGCCGAGCCGCGCACGGCGTCCGCGTGCCACGGATCCTGGCGCCCGGTGGTGATCAGCCCGGCCGCGCCGGCCGCCGCGGCGACCCGCACGCACGCCCCCAGGTTGCCGAGGTGGCGCGGGTCCTCGAGCAGGACGACCGGCTCGGGGCCGGCGACCGACAGCGGGTGGGGTTGCTCCGGCCGGCGGGCGACGGCGACGAGCTGGGCGCGGGGGACCACGGCGGCGAGCGCGGCCTCGGGCACCACCTCCGGGGCCAGCGCCACGTCGGGCGCCAGCCGCCGGCGCAGCGCCTCGATCTCCTCGCCATCGGCGCACCACGCGCCGAGCAGCTCCGCGCCGAAGCGCACCGCGTGCTTGACGGCGTGGAAGCCCTCGAGCACGACCAGGGCGCGGTCGCGGCGGGCGCGGGAGACGTCGGTGAGCCGCACGGGGCCGAGAGTAGGGACGCACGCCCTCCGGCCGTGCCGTTGCGGCGGTCAGGTGAGCGCGGCCTCCACCCGACGCGGGGGCCGGATCGCCCGCATCGTCAGCGCCAAGCCGCACAGGACGACGGCCGCTCCCGCGCACTCGGCGGCGTTCGGAGTCTCCTCGAGCGCGAGCCAGGCCGACAGGATGCCGACCACCGGGACGAGAAGCGTGAACGGGGCGACCTTCGAGGCGGGGTGGCGCTTGAGCAGCCACGTCCACGTGCCGAAGCCGAACGCCGTGCTGGCGATGACGATGTACACGAGCGCCAGCAGCCCGCCGGCGTCGAGCGCCGCGAACGCGTCGCTGATCGCGTCCGCCCCGTCGAACCGCAGGCTCAGCAGTGCGAGCGGGATGGGCGGGACGAGGCTCGACCAGACGAGCAGCGACGCGGCGCTGCGCGCCTGCGCGTGCCGGGTCGCCACGTTCCCGAGGCCCCACGACGCGGCGGCGCCCACGCACAGGGCGAACGCGATGAGCGGCACGCCCTCCGACCGGCCCGCGGCGATCAGCCCGATCCCGGCGAACGCGACGAGCGCGCCCGCGACCTGTCCGGGCTTCAGGCGCTCACCCAGCAGCCCCACCGCAAGCAGCGCCGTGAACGCCGCCTGGAGCTGGAGGACGAGCGATGCCAGGCCGGCGGGCATGCCCTGGTCCATCGCGACGAACAACAGGCCGAACTGGGCGGCGCTGAGGAACGTGCCGACCAGCAGGACGCTCCGCCAGCCGACCTCGGGCCGGCGGACGAAGAAGATCGCCGGGAAGACGATGAGCGCGAAGCGCAGCGCGGCGAACAGCAGCGGCGGGAAGCGCTCGAGGCCGACATCGATGACGACGAAGTTGACGCCCCAGACCACGGCGACGCCACAGGCGAGGAGCGCGTGGCGGGTCGGCATGGCCCGGATCCTGGCGCCGGCGAGGGTCCAGAGCGAGTGGACTTTCTGCGGTTGATCCGACAGGATCGCTGCATGGTCGACGTGCGAAGACTGCGCGCGCTGCGCGAGCTCTCAGACCGCGGGACGATCGCCGCCGCCGCCGAGGCGCTGTCGCTGACGCCATCCGCGGTGTCTCAGCAGCTCGCCGCGCTCGAGCGCGAGGTCGGCCAGCCGCTCCTCGAGCCCGACGGGCGCCGCGTGCGGCTCACGTCCGCCGCGTCGGTGCTGCTCGACCACGCAGGGCCGCTGTTCGTGCAGCTCGAGCGGATGAACGCCAGTCTTGTCGCGCACGCGCGAGGCGAGCAAGGGCTCGTGCGCGTGGGCGCCTTTCCCACCGCGATCATCGACCTCGTCGCCCCGGCGGCGGTCGTGCTGCGCGACCGGGCGCCGGGGGTACGGATCGAGGTGCGCGAGAGCGAGGCGCCGGACGTCTTCGACCTCCTGCTGCGCGGCGATATCGACGTCGCACTGGGAATGGCCAGCGCGTACGCCCCGGTGCAGGGCGACGCGCGCTTCACGCGGGTCGAGCTCCAGCGCGACGTCCTCGACGCGGGCCTCCCGGTCGACCACCCGTTGGCCGCCGCGTCCGAGGTCGACCTCGCCGACCTCGCGCGCGATCCGTGGATCTTCCCGCCGCCGGGATGGCAGTGCGAGTCGGTCCTGCTCGGCGCGTGCCAGAGCGCGGGGTTCGTTCCGGGGATGGCCCACCGCACGTCGGACTGGAACGCTGCGCTCGCGCTCGTGCGCGCGGGCCTCGGCGTGACGCTCGTCCCGCGCCTGGCCCAGACCGCTCCGCCGCCGGGCATCGCGCTGCGGCCGCTCACCGGCGAGCCGCCGGCCCGCCACATC
>CALMNS010000789.1 GCA_937871635.1 uncultured Solirubrobacter sp. | reverse complement strand
CCCTTGAACGGGCCCACCGTGTCCTCGGTGACCCAGCCACCGTAGAAGCCGCCCGGCTGGGGCCGCACCACCTGCCCGGCAACGGTGATCTCGTCGGCCGCCGAGGCGTACAGCGCGACGTGCCCGGCGAGCGCCGCGAAGGCGGCGATCACCCAGAGGGCGCCGAGCGGCTCGGAGAGCTGCTCCCCCGAGGCGAGGACGAGCGGCGGGTAGCTCCCCACGAGCGCGGCGGCCGCCACCCCGGCCCAGACCCCGGCGAGCAGGCGGGCCAGGGCGAAGGCGAGCAGCGCGGAGCCCAGCGAGACGAGCGCCTGCAGCCAGTAGGCGGCCGGCAGGTCGAACGTCTCGGCGCTCTGCGAGCTGGGGAAGAGCCGGTGGCCGACGGCGAACAGGGCCGGCGCGCCGGGCGGCCAGTGCAGCGGGTCGCGCATGTTCGTCTTCGGCGCGCCGTACTGGAGGTCCTCGGCCAGGTTGACCGCGAGCTTGCCGTACGAGCGCTCGTCGGAGGACTGGTAGCTCGTCGTGGGATGCGTCGCGTAGTACGCGTGACCGGCGAAGGAGGCGGCCAGCACCGCCGCCAGCACCAGGAGCGGGAGCCGCACCTACGCGCTCGGCTCGACGCCCGCCGCGGCGGAGACCTCCGCGAAGGCGGCGGCCGGGTCCTCGGCGCCGAAGACGCTCGAGCCGGCCACGAAGAGCGTCGCGCCCGCTCGCGCGCACGGACCGGCGGTCGCGACCCCGATCCCGCCGTCGACCTCCACCGCCGGCCCGTCGCCGACCAGCGCGCGGATGCGCGCGACCTTCGCGAGCGAGTGCTCGATGAACGGCTGGCCGCCCCAGCCGGGGTTCACCGTCATGCAGAGGGCGAGGTCGAGCTCGTGGGCCACCGCGGCGATCGCCTCGGCCGGGGTGCCGGGGTTCACGGCCAACCCGGCGCGCAGCCCCGCCTCGCGGATCTGCTGCAGCGCGTAGTGGACGTGCGGGGTGGCCTCCACGTGGATCGTGATCCCGTCGGCGCCGGCGCTCGCGAAGGCCTCGACGTGGTGCTCGGGCCGCTCGACCATCAGGTGGACGTCGAGGGCGCCGCCGGCGGCGTGGACGGCCGGTGCGAGGGCGTCGACCACGATCGGCCCCATGGTCAGCGGCGGGACGAAGTGGCCGTCCATGACGTCGACGTGGATGACCCTGGCGCCGGCGGCGAGCACCTCGTCGACCTGCGCCCCGAGGCGGGCGAAGTCGGCGGAGAGGATGGAGGGGGCGACGCCGCGCATGGCCGGTGGGGTCACGATTGCACGAGCATCGACGCCTTGCACGCGCCGCACACGTACAGGGCGGTGCTCGACATCCGCACGATCGTCGAGTGCTCGCCGCAGTCCGGGCAGACCGAGGTCAGCTCGTACCGGCGCAGGCAGTTGACGCAGCGGTAGCGGCCCGGGAGGCTCGTCGGGCGCAGCCACGGCTCGTGGCAGCCCGGGCAGACGTCGCCGAGGTCGATCTCGGTCATCGCGTCCTCCGCAGCCGGGCGATGAAGAAGCCGTCCGTGGCGTCGCGGTGGGGAAGGGTCTGGAGCGCCCCGGCCATTCCCGAAGCCTCCCAGACCGGGACGTCGGCCCCCAGGTCGTCGAGCTCGAAGCCGGGATGGCCGGCCAGGAAGCCGGCCACGACGTCCTCGTTCTCCACCGGGGAGATCGTGCAGGTCGAGTAGACCAGGGTCCCGCCGGGGCGGAGCGCCGCCGCGCCGGCGCGCAGGACGGCGC
>CALMNS010000788.1 GCA_937871635.1 uncultured Solirubrobacter sp. | reverse complement strand
CGTCGGGGGCGCCGGCGTCGGGCGCGCCGCCGTGCGGCTCGGTGTCCCCGGCCGCCGCCCGCGTCGCGGGCTTCTCCTCGTCGCGGGCGTAGAGGTACCAGTAGGGGGCGGCGACGAAGCCGGCGGCGCCGACCAGGTTGCCCGCGAACGCGAAGATCCAGTTGTGGAGCGCGTCGCCCCAGCCGATCCCGTCCACCCCGGCGAAGATCGCCGCGGGGATGAAGAACATGTTGGCCACCACGTGGTCGAAGCCGATGGCGACGAAGGCCATGATCGGGAAGAAGATGGCGAGCACCTTGCCGCCGATGTCCTCGGCGCCCAGGGCCATCCACACCGCGAGGCAGACGAGCCAGTTGCACCCCAAGGCCCGCAGGAAGATCTGCCACTCGGTCTCCTTCACGCCCTTCTGCTCGGCGATCGCCGTGAGACGGTCGAGCGGCAGGTCGGAGGTGAGCACGCCGCTCTGGACCCCGAGGAAGTAGGCGACGAACAGCGAGCCGAGCAGGTTGCCGAGGATGACCACGCCGAAGTTCTCGGCCACCCGCTTGAGGCCGGCGCGGCCGCGGAAGGCCGCCAGCGGCACGAGGGCCATGTTCCCGGTGACGAGCTCAGAGCCGGCGACGATGACCAGGACCAGGCCGAGGGCGAAGACCGTCCCGGAGAAGAAGGTGGGCAGCGTGCCCCAGATCTCGGGGTTCATCCCGGCCGTCGTGGTGATGGCCAGGAGGCCCGCGAAGGCGATGTACGCCCCGGCCAGGAACCCGGCGACGAGCGCCTTGCTCCACGAGAGCTTCGCCTTCTTCGCGCCGGTCTCGACGCCGGCCTGCGCGATCGCCTTCGGGTCCTTGAAGTTCGCCATGACCGGCCCGGTACCCACAGGCCCGGACCGGTCAAGCATCAGGTGTGACTCATCGTGGCACGCCTACCGCCGCGTGGGGCGGTGCCCGCGGAACGAGATGACCTGCTGGATCCCGCTGGGGCGGTTCGTGTAGCGGATGGTGGTCGGCAACACCCCGGGCGCGAACTTGATGCGCTCGTTGGTGGCGTTGGCGAACCACTTCGTGGCGTCCGGGGTGCCCTGCGCCCGGGCCAGCGCGTCCGCGGTGGCCTCGAGCGCGCGCTCGACGCGCTCGCGACACTGCTTGACCGGGGTGCCGCAGTACTCCACCATGAACCGATCGCGGAGCCTCCCGCCCGTGAGCTCGCGCAGGAGCTGGTCGACGTGGCTGATCGCCCCGCCGGTGAAGCCGGAGTTCGGCCCGTTCTGCTCGCCCGTCAGTTCGACGAAGTCGTCGTAGAGGGTGCCGAGGCGTGGCTTGAGCAGCGCCTCGCGCAGCCGCGGGTAGAGCTCGTCCATGATCGCGGGGCCGGGGCCCGCGTCGATCCGCCCGTCGACCTCGCGGTCCAGGCGGCTCGAGCCGCCCGCCCGCCACGCCTCCAGCTGATCCAGGAGCGGCTTCGCCTTCGCCGACGGCGAGGGCAGCAGCTTGCGCAGCGACGGGGTCAGCGAGACGTTGCGCAGGTCCTGCGTCGCCCCGGCGTTCATCGCGCTCGTCACCGACGCGAGGTCGTGCTTCTCCCGCCGGGCCAGCTGCTGCTCGAGCAGCTCGACCCGGTGCGCCGAGCCGTAGGAGTAGTCGTTGTCCGCCGCGCCCCAGCCCGGAGCCGGTGCGTTGTTCCAGTTCACGAGCTGCCCGCGCGGGGAGTTGACCTGCTGCGGGTGGCGGGACTTCGACAGGAAGCCCTCCCATTCGTACTTGCCGTTGCCCTTGGTCACGCCGCGCGGGTCCACCCGGCGGTCGCGCAGGGGCAGCTTGCCGGCCGAGAACATGGCGATGTCCCGGTCGTCCGCGTAGGCGACGTTGAACGTGAACGGGTTCTTCGCGAACGAGTCGATGAACGACTTCGTGCCGGTGATCCTCCCGATCGTCGCGTCGCGGAACGGGAGCTGGAACAGGATGTCCTCGCCGAGCGTGGAGCGCTTGCGGCTCAGCGCGACGCGCTTGCCGTTCGAGCGCGCGTACCCGATGACCGGCCCGTGGACGGTCGAGTCGAAGCGGACCTGCCCCGCGCCGACGATCTCGCCGGCGTTCGTGCGCGTCATCTTCCGGCAGCGGCCGCGGTAGCGGTACTTGCGCTTCGAGCCGCCGCAGAGCCGCTCGGCGTAGGTGTCGATCAGGTCCGAGCCGGCCGACGTGAGGCTCCACGCGAAGTCCTCGCCGCGGCCGATGAGGATGTTCCCGGGATTGGCCGGCGAGTAGACGCCGCGCGCCTGGAAGCCGGGGCCCTGGATGTCGGCCTCGAGCGTGAGCCCGGGGTAGAAGTAGCCGATCTGCGGGCCGGCCACGAAGAGCGGCTTGCCGCCGAGCGCGCGGTTCGCGGCCACCATCAGGAAGTTCGACGCGTGCGGCGGCTGGGCGGCCTGCGAGCGCCGGTTGAGGCTCGAGAGGTTCCCCGTCGTCGGCTTCGTCGTGCGCAGCGAGTTGCGGTCGATCGGGGCGTTGCCGCGGCCCGCGGCGCGGGGCACCTGGCCGTGGCGGAACGCCTTGGTCAGCGTGGCGCGGTGGTCGGCGTCGGTCTTGGCCGACAGGTCGTCGAACACCGCCGTCGACCCGTAGGGGCCGAATTCGGCGCGCAACTCGGAGAGGAACTCCGCTCGCGGGGCCTCGCCGCCGCCGCCCTCGCCGAAGATCTGCCCGACGAGCGCGTTGACCCCGAAGATGTCGACCCGCTCGAACGGCGCCTGGGTCGACTTCTCCTCCTTCATGCGGGCGTTGATGCCCTCCAGGAAGACGTCGACGTCCTTGAGCAGCGCCGCCCCGTCGGCCCCCGCGGAGCGCAGCGCGCGGAGCTGGTCGCGCTCGATCTGGCGGTCGATCTGGGCCGTCGGCTTGTAGGTCTTGAGCCCGGTGACGAGCGAGAAGGCGTCGAGGTTCGGTGCGTCGATCGCCGCGATGCGGCCCGGGTACCGGCCCTGGGCGAGCAGCAGCCCACGGTCCTGCTGCAGGACGTAGCCCATCGCCCAGGTCACGTCGTCGCGCGTCCTGCCGACGATGTGCGGGACGTTGAAGCGGTCGCGGCTCAGCGTGACCCCGGGGCGCTGCGCGATCGGCTGCGGGGTGTAGGGGCCGTCGTCGACGGTGCCGAGGCGCTCTGACTTGAACTTGGTGAACAGGTCGGCGGTGGTGACCTTGTCGAACAGCGGCGTCAGCGCGTCGTACATCCTGGCCTGCTCGTCGGCCCCGGGGGGGACGGGGACGCTGCCGGGCTGGCCCGACGGGACGATGTTGCGGGCCGTCTCGGCGTAGTCGGCGGCGAACGCCGGCGGGGCGGCGGCGAGGAGCTGCTGGCCTGGCGCTCCGGGGGCGGCTGG
>CALMNS010000787.1 GCA_937871635.1 uncultured Solirubrobacter sp. | reverse complement strand
GGTCGAGGCGGCGCCGCCGCCCGCCGCCGACCCCGGCCCGGCCGCGGGCGGCGACGAGGAGGGGGCGCGGCTCATCGCTCTGAACATGGCCCTCAACGGGACGCCGCGCGAGGAGACCGAGCACTACCTGGCCGACAACTTCGAGCTGGCCGACGCCGACGCGCTGCTCGACGACGTGTACGCCCGCGCCGGGCGGTAGCGCGTGGGAGACGACCTCGCCCAGCTCCGCGTGCGGGCGGCGGAGCTCGCTGACCTGCACGGCGTCACCGGGCTGCTGCATTGGGACCAGCACACGACCATGCCGCCCGCGGGCGGCGCGACCCGTGCCGAGCGGCTCGCGACGCTCGACGCGGTCACCCACGCCCGGCTGACCGATCCCGCGCTCGGGCGCCTGCTCGACGCCCTCGAGCCGAGGCTCCGCGACGAGGACCCCGACTCCAACGACGTGCGCCTCGCCCGCCGGCTCCGGCGCGACCACGAGAAGGCGGTCCGCATCCCCGCCGAGCTCTCCGCCGAGCTCACCCGCGCCGCCTCGCTCGGGCAGGAGGCGTGGCTCGACGCCCACCAGGCCGGCGACTTCGGCCGCTTCCGCGACGCCCTCGAGCGCCAGGTCGAGCTCCGTCACCGCTACGTCGCCCTGTTCGGGGAGGCCGAGCACCCCTACGACGTCCTGCTCGACGACTACGAGCCCGGGATGCGCACCGCCGAGGTGGTGCCCGTCCTCGCCGAGCTGCGCGACGGGCTGGTCCCGCTCGTGCAGGCCACGGCGGGCCCGGACGAGGAGCCGCGCAACGCGGGCGTCTTCGCCGGCCCGTGGGACGTCGCGACCCAGCGTCACGCCGTGCTCGACGTCCTCGGGGCGATCGGCTATGACCCGGACGCCTGGCGCCTGGACCCGGCGCCGCACCCGTTCGCGATGGGCATGGGGCCCGGCGACACCCGGATCACCACCCGCTACGACGAGCACGACTTCGGGATGGCGCTCTACTCCGTGCTGCACGAGTTCGGCCACGGGCTCTACGACGCGCGCCACGCCCCGGAACTCGCCCGCACGACGCTCGACGCCCCCGCGTCGCTGGCCGTCCACGAGTCGCAGAGCCGGATGTGGGAGAACCTCGTCGGTCGCGGCCGGCCCTTCTGCGTCTGGGTGCTGCCCCGGCTGCGCGAGACGCTCGGCGGCGGCCTCCCGCCCGGGCTCGACGCGGACGGGCTCTTCCGCGCCGTCAACGCCGTCTCGCGGTCGCTTATCCGGGTGGAGGCGGACGAGACGACCTACAACCTCCACGTCGTGCTGCGCTTCGAGCTCGAGCTGGCGCTAATCGACGGCACGCTCGCGGTGGACGACCTCCCCGCCGCCTGGAACGCCCGGATGCTGTCGGACCTCGGCGTCGAGGTGGCCGACGACCGCGAGGGCGTCCTACAGGACATCCACTGGGGCATGGGCGCCATCGGCTACTTCGCCACCTACACGCTCGGCAACCTCGTCGCCGCCCAGCTGTGGCGCCGCCTGCGGGCCGACGTGCCCGACCTCGACGCCGCGATCGAGACGGGCGATTTCGCCCCGCTGCGCGAGTGGCTGGGCGAGCACGTCCACCGCCACGGGCGCAAGTTCGACACCCGCGAGCTGCTCGCCCGGGTGACCGGGGAGGGGCTCTCCCCGCAGCCGTTTCTCGGCTACCTGCGCGCGAAGCTCAAGGACACGGGCGCCCTGCCGCCGGGGGCCTGACCAGCGCTACCGACCTTCCTACCGAGGTGACCGGTCAGCACCCGGTCGAAGGCGCCGTCGGCGAAGGGCAGGGCCAAGGCGTCGCCGACAAGCGCGACGCCGCGCGGCAGCCGCGACTGGGTCAGGGCGACCATCGCCCGGCTCTGGTCCAGCGCCACCACCAGTCCACGGAGGTGCCGGGTCAGGAAGCCGCTGCCACAGGCCACGTCGAGGGTGCGCGCGGCGGGCAGCCCCGCGACCAGCTCGACCACCCGGTCGAGCTCGGATCGCCACCCGGGTCGTTCGCGGGAGGCGAAGCGGCCCTGGCCGAGGTACCACTCGTCGTACTCGGCGGCGCGCCGCTCGTAGTACGCGGCGGTGGCCGGGTCGCGCGCGAAGGCGGCCCTCGGACGAGTCACGTCGCCAGTCTGCACCATCTCGATGGTTGATTTCCGAATGGCCATGCGGGAAGTCCGATGCGACCATCTAGCCTGGGGCCATGGCCTACGCGACCGCCGAAGCGCAGCAGGACCTCCTGGACTCGGTCGCCGAGGCGGTCGACCACCTGGGCGGCGCCCTGGCCGCGGTGGGCGCGGCCTACGAGCAGCTCGACGAGCAGTCGGGCGACCGGCTCGAGGAGGAGCTCTTCCGGCCCCTCCAGCTCGCCTACGGGCGGCTCAAGCGGGCGCACGGCGGGTTCGCCGAGCGCCACGGGCTCCCGGGACGCGAGTTCGCCGACGCGTCGGCCGGCCTGCCGTCCCAGGGCCTCAAGGGGTTCCTCGCGCGGGCGGTGCAGGAGCTCGACGAGGCCGAGCTGACCCTCACCTCGCTGCAGGACTCGATGCTGCCCGTCGAGGTGGGCGACGCCGAGCTGCGGACGGGGCTCTCCGAGGTCCGCGAGCTCATCGGCGGGCTCGACGAGCGCGCCCGCGGCTTCGTCTCGCGGTTCGGACGCTAGTCGGCGGCGTCGCGGGTGGCGGGGGCGCCGACCTCGGTCGGCGACGGCGGCAGCGCCTCCACCGTCGGGAGCGCCGCCTCCTGCCGGCTGGGCTGGTCGACACCGGCCGCCGCGTAGGCGTCGGGCTGGTCGAGCGTCTCGTGCTCGAGCAGCGCCTCGACCATCGAGTCGAGCCGCCAGCGGTTCTCCGAGAGGAGGTCGATCACACGACCGTGGGACTGCTCGGCGATCCGGCGGACCTCCTCGTCGACGATCCGCTGCGTGGTCTCCGAGACCTCCGAGGCGCCCGGGAGCAGGGGGGAGGAGCCCTCGCTGGGGACGACGGCCACCGGGCCGATCGCCTCGCTCATCCCCCAGCGCCCCACCATCGCCCGGGCGATGCGGGTCAGCTGCTGGATGTCGGACTCGGCGCCCGTGGTGATCGTCCCGAACACGATCTCCTCGGCCACCCGGCCGCCCAGGGCGACGTCGATCTTGGCCCGCAGGGCCTGGGCGTCGTAGTTGAACGGGTCCTCGTCGGGCGAGGAGAGGGTCACGCCGAGGGCCTGGCCGCGGGGGATGATCGAGACCTTGCGCACCGGGTCGGCGCCCTCGGTGAGCATCCCGACCAGCGCGTGGCCCGATTCGTGGTAGGCGGTGAGCTTGCGGTCCGCCGGGCTCAGCAGGATCCCGCGCGGCGCGCCGAGCACGATCTTCTCCAGCGCGTCGGTGAGGTCCTCGTCCTTGACCTTCTCGTGGTCGCGCCGGGCGGCGGTGAGGGCCGCCTCGTTGGCGAGGTTGGCCAGGTCGGCGCCGACCATGCCGGGGGTGGAGGCGGCCAGCCGGTCGAGGTCGACGTCGTCGTCGAGCGGCACGGAGCGGGTGTGGACGCCGAGGATGAGGCGCCGGCCGGCCTTGTCGGGGGCGGGGACGGCGACCCGGCGGTCGAAGCGGCCCGGGCGCAGCAGCGCGGAGTCGAGCACCTCGGGCCGGTTGGTGGCGGCGATGACGATCACCGTCTCGTTCGTCTCAAAGCCGTCCATCTCCGTGAGGATCTGGTTGAGCGTCTGCTCGCGCTCGTCGTTGGCCCCGGAGCCGATGCCCGACCCGGCCGACCGCGACCGCCCGATGGCGTCCATCTCGTCGATGAAGATGATGGAGGGAGCGGCCTCCTTGGCGTTCTTGAACAGGTCGCGCACCCGCGAGGCGCCGACGCCGACGATCGCCTCGACGAACTCCGACGCCGAGATGGAGAAGAACGGCACGTCGGCCTCGCCGGCCACGGCCTTGGCCAGCAGCGTCTTGCCCGTGCCCGGCTGCCCGGAGAGCAGCACGCCGCGCGGGATCTTGCCGCCGAGGCGCGAGTAGCGCTCGGGCGTCTTGAGGAAGTCGACGACCTCGGTGAGCTCCGCCTTGGCCTCATCGATCCCGGCGACGTCCTTGAAGGAGACGCGCTGCTCGGAGGCCTCGGCGCGGCGGGCGCGGGAGCGCCCGAAGCCGCCCAGCGGGTTCATCCCCCCGCCCTGGCGCGCCGCGCGGCGGGCGAAGTAGACGAACAGGCCGATGATCAGCAGGATCGGGCCGAAGCCGAGGAGGATGTTGGCCAGGAGCCCGGGCCCCTGGTTGACGGGCGCCGCGGAGATCTCGACGTTGCCCTCGCGCAGCGCCCGGGAGAGCGCCTCGTCGTCGGCGAAGGTCGGGATCTCCGTCTCGAAGAACTTCGACGCGTCGCGCTCGGAGTTCGCCGGGTACTTGCGCGCCTCCTCGAACTCGCCCTCCACCGTGTCGCCCTCGGACTTGATCCGCTCGACGTTGCCCTGCGCGACCTGCTGCAGGAAGACCGGCTGGTAGGGGATGCGGACGCTCGGCTCGGGGCGGTTGACCGCCGTGGCGATCGCGTAGTTGAGCGCCAGGAGCACGAGCACGATCACGATCGTGCGCGGACCGAAGAAGCTGCGCATGCCACCGCCGGGCTTGTCGCCGCCGGCCGTCCCGCCGCTGCTCGGTGTGGAGCCCTTCGGCGGGGCGGGGGCGAGGGCGTCCTTGCCCGGCGCGCCGTCGCGCGCGCCGAGGCCGAAGCGCGGGCGGCGCCGCTCGGGGGCGTCTGGCGGTGAACTGGCCATATACAGAGGGTACGGGCCGACCTCAAGGCGAGGCTAAGGCAACCGACTACCGGTCCATGGCCCTCAGAGCGGCACGGGCACCAGAGGCCGCCGGGGAGGTCCGGCTGTCGGAGGTGATCGGCGCGATGTCCTACGCGCTGGACATGGTCGAGGGCCAGCCGATGGGTCATGCCGCGCGCTCGTGCGCGATCGGGATGCGCGTCGCCGAGGCGGCCGCGCTTCCCGCCGAGCAGCGCAGCGCCCTCTACTACGCCCTGCTCATCAAGGACGCCGGCTGCTCGGCCAACGCCTCCAAGGTCGCCGGGCTGTTCGGGACGGACGACCGGGAGTTCAAGCGCGGGGTCAAGCTCGTCGACACGGACCGCCCGAGCGAGATGGGCCGCTACCTCCTGGGGCAGGTGGAAGCGGGCGGGTCGCCGTTCAAGCGGGCGCGCAAGCTCGCCTCGGTCGCGCGCAACGTCGCGACCGAGCAGGAGTCCATCTACCGGCTGCGCTGCGACCGCGGTGCCGAGGTCGCCGCGATGCTCGAGCTCGAGGACGCGGCGTCGGGGGCCATCCGGTCGCTCGACGAGCACTGGGACGGCAGCGGGCACCCGGACGGCCTCGCCGGCGACGCCATCCCGGTCCTGGGCCGGATCCTCGGACTGGCCCAGACCGTCGAGGTCTTCGCGGCCGCCCAGGACGCGGCGTTCGCCTGCGCCATGGCCCGGAGCCGCTCGGGGAGCTGGTTCGACCCCGCCCTGGTCGAGGCGCTCCTTTCGTTCGAGTGCGACGCCGCCTTCTGGGACGAGCTGACCCTGACCGCGGAGCCCGCGGCGCTCGTGGCCCGGCTCGAGCCGGCCGAGACGCCCTTCCTCGCCGACGGTGCCCGCCTGGACTCGATCGCCGAGGCGTTCGCCACGGTGATCGACGCCAAGAGCCCGTTCACGGCGCGCCATTCGGCGGGCGTCGCCGCCCTCGCCGTGGGGATCGCGGCGGAGCTCGGCCACGACGCGCGGGTGCTCCGCGACCTCCGGCGCGCCGGGCTCCTGCACGACATCGGCAAGCTCGGCGTCTCCAACCGCATCCTCGACAAGCCCGACCGGCTCGACCCCGAGGAGTGGGCGGCGGTCCGCAGGCATCCCGGCCACACCTTCGAGATCCTCTCCCGCGTCCCCGCCTTCCGTCCGCTGGCCAAGATCGCCGCGGCGCACCACGAGAAGCTCGACGGGTCGGGCTACCACCTCGGGCTGACCGCCGAGGACCTGCCCGAGGGCGCCCGCATCCTGACCGTGGCGGACATCTGCGAGGCCCTGTCGGCCCGGCGGCCGTACCGCGACGCGCTGCCGATCGACCGGGTGCTCGCGATCATGGCCCAGGACGTCCCGCACAAGCTCGACGCGACCGTCTTCGCGGCCCTCCGGGCCCACTTGCACGCCTAGTTCCCGGAGACAGCGGGGACGACCCGCAACCCGCCGAAGGCGGGGATATCTTGGAGCGACTTATGTCGCGCCAGCAGAGCATCGTCGTCGCGGGGGCCCGCGAGCACAACCTCAAGGACGTCACCGTCGAGCTCCCGCGCGACGCCCTGGTCGTGATCACCGGGCTGAGCGGCTCGGGCAAGTCTTCGCTGGCCTTCGACACGATCTACGCCGAAGGGCAGCGCCGCTACGTCGAGTCGCTCTCCGCCTACGCCCGCCAGTTCCTGGGCCAGATGGACAAGCCGGACGTCGACTCGATCGAGGGGCTCTCACCGGCCATCTCGATCGACCAGAAGACGACGTCGCGCAACCCGCGCTCGACGGTCGGGACGGTCACCGAGGTCTACGACTACCTCCGGCTGCTGTGGTCGCGGATCGGCACGCCGCACTGCTTCAACTGCGGCCGCGAGATCGCCGCCCAGTCCGCCGAGCAGATCATCGACCAGATCATGATGCTCGAGGACGGCACCCGCTTCATGGTCATGGCCCCGATCGTCCGCGGGCGCAAGGGGGAGTACGGCAAGCAGCTCGAGGAGCTGCGCACGGAGGGCTTCACCCGCGTCAAGGTCGACGGTGAGCTGCGGATGCTCGACGAGGAGATCGTCCTCGACAAGAAGTTCAAGCACGACATCTCCGTGGTGGTCGACCGGCTGGTCATGCAGCGCGACCGCCGCAAGCGCCTGGCCGACTCGGTGGAGACCGCCGTGGCCCTGGCCGAGGGGATCCTCGAGGTCGAGGTCCTGCCCCGGGACGGGGACTCGGAGGGCTCGATCACGACCTACTCAGAGCGCTTCGCCTGCCTGCACTGCGGGATCTCGATGCCCGAGCTCGAGCCGCGGATGTTCTCCTTCAACTCCCCCCACGGCGCCTGCCCGCGGTGCACGGGCCTGGGCACGCAGATGGAGATCGACCCCGATCTGGTCGTCCCCGACGGGTCGATGACGCTGGCCGAGGGGGCGATCCTGCCGTGGTCGAGCGGCGGCTCGACGGGCTACTACGAGCAGATCGCCCAGGCGATCGCCGACCGCTACGAAGTGGACCTCGAGACCCCGTGGGACGACCTGCCCGACGAGGCGCGCGAGCTCTTCCTCACCGGCACGGGGGACGACAAGATCTACGTCTCCTACCGCAACCGGATGGGGCGCCGGCGCTCCTACATGACCTCCTTCGAGGGGATCGTCCCCAACCTCGAGCGCCGCTACCGCGAGACGGACTCCGACTGGTCGCGCGAGCGCATCGAGGAGTACATGAGCGTTCGTCCGTGCCCGGAGTGCAAGGGCGCGCGGCTGCGGCCGGAGTCGCGCGCGGTGAAGCTCGGCGGGCTGGCGATCAACGAGTTCGCGTCGCTCAGCGCCCGGCGGGCGATCGAGTGGGTGGCCGCGCTCGAGCTGACCGACGGCGAGCGGGCGATCGCCCGGCTCATCCTGCGGGAGATCGACGAGCGCCTGCGGTTCCTGGAGAACGTCGGCGTGGGCTACCTCTCCATGGAGCGGGCGGCGTCGACGCTCTCGGGTGGCGAGGCCCAGCGGATCCGGCTCGCCACCCAGATCGGCTCGTCGCTCGTCGGCGTCCTCTACATCCTCGACGAGCCGTCGATCGGCCTGCACCAGCGCGACAACGCGCGCCTGATCGCCACCCTCGAGCGGT
This sequence comes from uncultured Solirubrobacter sp., assembly GCA_937871635.1. Classification (GTDB taxonomy): domain Bacteria; phylum Actinomycetota; class Thermoleophilia; order Solirubrobacterales; family Solirubrobacteraceae; genus JACCYI01. The sequence goes on along the minus strand of CALMNS010000787.1, from coordinate 2,739 downwards.
TGCGCGACCTCGGCAACACCGTGCTGGTGGTCGAGCACGACGAGGGGACGATGCGGGCGGCCGACCACCTGGTCGACATGGGCCCGGGCGCCGGCGAGCACGGCGGCTACGTCGTGGCGGCGGGGACCGCGGATGAGGTCGAGGCGGTGCCCGAGTCGCTGACGGGCCAGTTCCTCAGCGGGGCGCGGCGGATCGAGATCCCGCCCAAGCGCCGGACCCCGAGCGGGTCGGTCGAGATCACCGGCGCGACACAGAACAACCTCAAGAAGGTCGACGTCAAGGTCCCGCTCGGGGTCTTCACGGCGGTCACCGGGGTCAGCGGCTCGGGCAAGTCGACGCTGGTCAACGACATCCTGTTCAAGGCCGCCTCCAACCGGCTGCACCGCTCGCGGATGCGCCCCGGCTCGCACCGGCGGGTGACCGGCCTCGAGGCGCTCGACAAGATCATCTCGGTCGACCAGGCGCCCATCGGGCGCACGCCGCGGTCGAACCCGGCGACCTACATCGGCCTGTTCGACCAGATCCGCGAGCTGTTCTCGAAGACCCAGGAGGCGCGGGCGCGCGGCTACAAGCCCGGCCGGTTCTCGTTCAACGTCAAGGGCGGGCGCTGCGAGGTCTGCCGCGGCGACGGGCAGATCAAGATCGAGATGCACTTCCTGCCCGACGTCTACGTGCCGTGCGAGCAGTGCCACGGCAAGCGCTACAACCGCGAGACGCTCGACGTCCGCTTCAAGGGCAAGACGATCTCCGACGTGCTCGACATGCCCGTCGAGGAGGCGCTCGGCTTCTTCGCCCACATCCCCAAGATCAACCGTCGCGTCCAGGCGCTCCACGACGTGGGCCTGGACTACATGCGCCTCGGCCAGCCGGCCACCACGCTCTCCGGCGGCGAGGCCCAGCGCATCAAGCTGGCGGCCGAGCTCTCCAAGGTCGCCACCGGGCGGACCCTCTACATCCTCGACGAGCCGACCACCGGCCTGCACTTCGCCGACATCCAGCGCCTGCTCGCCGTGCTCCAACGGCTCGTCGACGCCGGCAACTCGGTGGTGGTCATCGAGCACAACCTCGACGTCATCAAGACCGCCGACCGGATCGTCGACATGGGTCCCGAGGGCGGGGAGGAGGGCGGCCGGCTGATCGCCACCGGCACGCCCGAGGAGGTCGCGGCGGTCGAGGCGTCCTACACGGGGCGCTTCCTGCGCGACCTCGTGGTGCCCAAGGCGGCGCCGCGCCGCTCCCGCCGGCGGCCCGAAGCCAAGGTGGCCGCGGCGGCCTGAGAGCAGCGGAGCCGGACGCCGCGGGCTTGACTTCAACTGGGCTTGAAAGCGGAGGATGGCGGCATGACCACCACCGCAAGCCCGCCGCCGGCCATCGAGGACGCCGCCACCACGCACGACCGGGACCGCGCGGAGATCGCCCGGATCGTCGCCGACGTCGAGACCGCGTTCAACGCGAACGACCCCGAGCTCGGCGTCGCGCACTTCGCCGCGAACGCCTCGGCCGTCTCCGCGAGGGGGCAGCGCGTCGTCGGCCGTGACGCGCTGCTCGAGGCGCACCGGGCCGGCTACTCGGGACCGCTGCGCGACCAGTTCGCGCGGTACGAGCTCGCCGACGTGGTCTTCGTGCGGCCGGACGTCGCCCTCGCGACCAAGCTCGCCCGGGCGGTCACCCCCGACGGCGACCCGCTCGGCGTCGGCCACGCGATGGTCGCGCTCTACGTGCTCGTGCGGGAGGACGGGCGGTGGTGGATCGTCGCCCGCAGCAACACGCTCGTCCCCTCCTAGCCGAGTGCTTCCACCACCCTCGGTCCCGCACCCGAGCGCGTTGCCTTCCGGTCCGCCTCAACGCCGCAGCGCCCAGGGACGACGCGCCCCGAGGCGTGCGGCGCCCCAGCGGCGTCCCTCCGGAAGGGGCCACGATCCGCTTCGTAAGTCGTCTCGCCCGCCAGGAAGCGGATCGATGCCCCCAGCGGGGCCACGATCCGCTTCTCGCGTCGTCTCGCGCGCCACGAAGCGGATCGAGGCCCCTCCCCAAGATCCCCCGGGCCGCCTTCAGCGTCTCCTCAGGAGCGGGAGTCCGTCAGGACTCGTCCACCCGGGCCCGCCGCTCAGCCCCCGAAGCGCGAGCGGAGCGCCTGCACGTTGGCCACGTAGCGCTTGGTGTCCTCGTAGAGCCCGCGGGAGCGGACCGCGCCGAGGCCCTGGTAGTAGCCGGCGATCGCCGTGTTCTCGTCGCCGCCGGTCTCCTTGAGGAGCTGCTTGAGGTAGAGGACGCCGGCGTGGACGTTGTCGGTGGCGGAGCTCGGGTCGAGCTTTCGCGCGGCGAGGTTCTTCTGGACCCAGCTCCAGGTGCCGGGCATGACCTGCATCACGCCGCGGGCGTTGGCGCTCGAGACCGCGTTGTTGTTGAAGCCCGACTCCTGCCAGCCGATGGCGGCGGCGAGGGAGGGGGAGACGCCGGCGGCGGAGGCGATGGACTGGACGTCGGAGGCCCCGACGCGGGTGGCGGTCGGCGCCGGGGCGGCGGCCGGGACGACCTTGGCGGGCGGCTCGGGCTGCGCGGCGCGCGTGGGGGCCGGGGCGCCGGTCGGGAGCTTGAGGACCGTGCCGGTGATGACCTGCGCGTCGGGGGCGAGGCCGTTGGCGGCCGCGAGCTGGCTCACGGAGACGCCGGCGCCGGCGGCCAGGCCGGAGAGGGTGTCGCCGGGGCGAACCGTGTAGCCGCCCAGCGCCTTGGGGG
>CALMNS010000786.1:2073-2295 GCA_937871635.1 uncultured Solirubrobacter sp. | reverse complement strand
GCCGCGGCCCGCAGGAGCCCGGTGGGCGCGCCGAGCAGCGCGCCGAGGACCCACTCGGCCACCGGGGCGTCCCGGGCCCCGCGGGCGTTGCAGAGCTGCACGCCGGCGGGCAGCGCCCCGTCGATCCAGTCCGTGCCGGCCGAGAGGGTCTGCACCACCCGCAGGGCGGGGAGCCCGGCCAGGTCGACGGGCATGCCGAACTCCGGCACGAGGAAGGCGACC
>CALMNS010000786.1:0-2063 GCA_937871635.1 uncultured Solirubrobacter sp. | reverse complement strand
ACCTCGGAGAGGTCGGCGTCGAGGTGGCGCACCTCGGCGGCGGGGACCAACCGGCGGAGCTCCCGGGCGACCTCGGGAGCCGCCGCCGCGATCGCGGGACGGACGCTGTTGGCCGCTATCCCGACTTCGCCTCCCACGAGAAGCCCCGCACCGCGAGGACGAGCCCCACGGCGGTCCAGGCCCCGATCACCACGAGCGCGGTCGTGTTGCCGGCGAGCCCCTCGCCGGTGACCATCGCGCCCGAGAGGCCGTCGATGAGGTGCTTGAGCGGGAAGACCTCGGCGATCGAGCGCAGCACGTCGGGGGCGTAGTCGGCGTCGAAGAACACGCCCGAGACGAAGATGAGCGGGAGGAAGGCGGCGTTGACGTAGGCCGGCGCGGACTCGAAGTTCGGGATGACGTGGGAGAGCGCGACGCCGAGCGCGGCGAAGCAGACGACGCCGGCGGCAACGAAGACGACGAGCGCGAGGGAGTCGCGCGGCCAGTCGACGCCGAAGAACACCTTGCCGGCCACGGTGACGAGCGCGATCTGGATCGCGGTGTTGGCCACCGCGTTGGCGGCGATCCCCGCGAAGTAGGCCGACGCCGGCAGCGGCGTCCCGCGCATGCGCTTGAGGACGCCCTGCTCGCGCAGGAAGGTCAGGTTGAAGGCCAGCGCGCTGAACGTCGTCGACATCACGCTCATGCCGGCGATGCCGGGCACGATGACGTCGAGCTGGTCCTGCTCGCCGGAGAGGATCGCCCCGATCAGGGCGAGGAACAGGAGCGGGAGGAGGAAGTTGAAGAAGGCGGCGCTCGGGTTGCGCCAGAACATCCGCCGCTCCAGGCGGAACTGGCGCCAGGCGGCGCCGCCCCAGCCCTGGGGCGCCGCGGCGGTCGCGCTCACGCGAGGACCGTCCTTCTGGGCCCGCCGTCCCGCGCCGAGGGTCCGCGGTCGGTCACGCGACCACCTCGGTGGCCACGTCCGCCTCCGCGGTCAGCTCGAGGTAGACCTCCTCGAGGCTCGGCCGGGTCACGCTCAGCTCCTCGAGCCGCTCGCCGCGGGCCAGCGCGTCGGCGGTGAGCTCCGCGAGCAGCTCGGTCGGGTCGGCGGTGACGCGCTCCTCGAGCGCCCCGTCGGCCGCGCGCCAGCGGATCCGGTAGCGCGTGGCCGCGTCCACCCCGAGCTCGGCCGGCGGCCCCTCGGCGACGATCCGCCCGTCCTTGATGATCGCCACCCGGTCGGCCAGCGCCTGCGCCTCGTCGAGGTAGTGGGTGGTGAGCAGGACCGTCTTGCCCAGGTCGCGCAGCGAGCGGATCGTCTCCCACGCGGCGCGGCGGGCGACGGGGTCGAAGCCCGTGGTCGGCTCGTCGAGGAAGACGAGCTCGGGGTCGCCGATCAGCGCCAGGGCGAAGTCGAGGCGGCGGACCTGGCCGCCCGACAGGGTCCGGGTGCGCGCCCCGGCCTTCTCGGCCAGGCCGGCGAGCGCGATCGTCGCGTCGACGTCGCGCGGCCGCGGATAGAAGGTGGCGAAGTAGGCGACCGCCTCGCGCACGGTGAGGTGGCGGTACATGCCGGTCGACTGCAGGACGATCCCGATCCGGCTGCGCAGCTCGCGGGACCGCTCGCCGGGGTCGAAGCCGAGCACGCGGACCTCGCCCGCGCTGCGCTCGCGGTGACCCTCGAGGATCTCCACGGTGGTCGTCTTGCCCGCGCCGTTCGGCCCGAGCAGGCCGAAGACCTCGCCACGGGCCACGGCGAAGTCGACGCCCGCCACCGCCTCGTGCGCGCCGTAGGCCTTGCGCAGGCCCGCCACCGAGATCGCGTCGTCACGGTCGTGGGCCGCCATGCGGTCCATCATGGCAACCTGCGGGTGGTGCTCCGCGCCTGCATCGACATCGGGTCGAACACGACCCGGGTCCTCGTCGCGGACGTGGAGGACGGCCGGCTCACCGCGGTGCTCGAGCGCCGGGCGTTCACCCGGATCGGCAGGGGGCTCACGGCGGGCAGGCAGATCGCGGAGGCCAAGCTGGCCGAGGTCGCCGCCGTGGTGGCCGAGCAGGCGGCGCTCGCGGCCCGGGCC
>CALMNS010000785.1 GCA_937871635.1 uncultured Solirubrobacter sp. | reverse complement strand
GACCTGGCCCTGGCGGGCCGGGCCGACCCGGCCCTCGGCGTCGCCCTGGCCGACGTGCTCGGCGACGCCGACGTCGTGGTGGACTTCACCCGCCCGGACCAGGCGCTCGACAACGCCCGGGCCTGCCTGGCGGCCGGGGTGCACGTGGTCGTCGGGACGACCGGATGGGACGTGGAGGCGCTGCGCCCGGACGCCGAGGCCGCAACGGCCAACGCGTTCTTCGCCCCCAACTTCGCGATCGGCGCGGTGCTGATGATGCGCTTCGCCGCCGAGGCCTCGCGGCACATGGCGCACGCGGAGATCGTCGAGGCGCACCACCCGGCCAAGCTCGACGCGCCGTCGGGCACCGCCGCGCGGACCGCCGCGCTGATGGACGGCGACGTGCCCATCCACTCGATCCGCCTCACCGGCCTGGTCGCCGACCAGGCGGTCATCCTCGGCGACGTGGGGCAGACCTTGACGCTCGAGCACCGGACCACGGACCGCTCGAGCTTCGCGCCCGGGGTCCTGCTCGCGGTCCGCCGGGTCGCCTCGCTGCCCGACGGGCTGACCGTCGGGCTCGAGCAGCTCCTGTGACGTCGTGCGCGGAGCGCCGCGTGCGGTGATCGAAGCACGACCCATCCTCATCGCGGTCACCGACCACGCCGCGGACCGCTACCGCCAGCGGGTGCGCGGGACGCTCGACCCGAAGGCGGAGGTCGTCGCCCGGGTGAGCCGCGGCTGGGCGGCGGGCCGGACCGCTCCCGGGACGCGGCGCGGCTCGGTCGACGTGCGCGACGGCGGGCTCGTCTTCGTCTGCCTGCACGACGTCCCTCGCGGGGAGCTCGTGGTCGTCACCCTCTGGGAGGAGGGGCCCGACACCGCCGTCCCGCGGCGCTTCACCGACGCGGTACCCGAGCCTCCCTTGCGCCGGTCGGGCGACTCCGGTTGACTTCCCGCCTCATGGGACTCGTGGACAAGGCGAAGAGGGTGGCCGAGCAGGCGCAGGCCAAGCTCGACGAGGCGCAGGGCCAGTTCAACGCCCGGCAGAGCGGCCCGTCCGCGACCTCCGCGGCGCCCGGGCCGCCGACCGAGCCCGAGCCGGGCTCCCCGCTGC
>CALMNS010000784.1 GCA_937871635.1 uncultured Solirubrobacter sp. | reverse complement strand
GATCGGCGCGGGCAGCGGCATGGGCGCCGACCACATCGCGGCGGCGTTCGCGCTCGAGGAGTACGACCCCGAGGAGGGGCTGGCCATCGGGCCGTTGCGCCTGCGCTTCTGCGCCGTCCCGCACTTCCTCCCCACCCAGGCGGTCGACATCGCCTCCCAGGTCACGGGCCGGCGGATGACCTTCTCGGCCGACTCGGCGCCCTCCGAGGCCCTGTCGGACTTCGCCCGCGGGACGGACCTCCTGCTCATCGAGGCGACCCTGCCGCGCCCGGAGCGCGAGGGGCCGCGCGGTCACCTCACCCCGGGCGAGGCGGGCGAGCACGGCCGCCGCGCGGAGGCCGGCCGGCTCATCCTCACCCACGTCTCCGACGAGCTCGACGCGGGGTGGGTGCGCCGCGAGGCGGTGCAGGCGTTCGGCTCCGAGGAGGTCCTGATCGCCTCCGACGGGGCGGTCTTCGAGCTCTAGCCCGCACCGGGCGGCGTCCCCCCGGGTCCAGCGCGGCGTGCGGGGCTAAGGCCCGGGGCTCGATCGGCCGATGCATCCCGCGTGAGCTCCCCGGACGTCCAGCGGATCACGGATGGCGTGCGACTGCTGTCGCGGCGCCCCTCCGTGCTCTACAAGGTCGCGCACCTCTCGACCGAGGCGACCGACGACGTGGCCGACGGCGGCCTCGTCCTCTCCGGGCCCGCCTGGCTCGACCGGCTGCGCGAGGTGCTCGACGCGCTGTCGGTGGCCGAGTGCGAGGGGCTCTTCGCGCTGCGGCTCTCCGAGCACGAGCCGCTCCCGCTGCTCGCGCAGGTCGTCCTCGACCGCGAGCGCACGGACTGGTTCCCCGAGTTCCTCTCCAAGGGTCGCATGGTCCCCCACTTCCAGCCCATCGTCGACCTGAGCGACGGCCGGGTGATCGGCCGCGAGGCGCTCATGCGCGGCAAGCTGGGCGCCACCGAGGTCCGCGGCGGCGAGCTCGTCGAGGCGGCCGAGGCCCACGACGCGCTCTACTCCTTCGACATGCGCGCCCGGGCGGCGGCGCTCGAGGTCGGCCTCGCCGTCCTGCCCGAGGGCGAGACGCTCTTCGTCAACCTCGACCCCCGGGCGGTGCCCGACATCGAGGCCTCGGTGCGCCAGACCTGGCCCCTGGTCGAGGGCGCCGGCGCCCCGCCCGGCCGCGTCTGCCTCGAGCTCGTCTCCCCCGAGCTCGTCCACGACCCGGTCCTGCTCGAGCGCATTGTCGCCGTCCACCGCGAGCACGGCGCGCTCATCGCCCTCGACGACCTCTCGGGGGGCGCCGCCGCGCTGCGCTGCCTGGAGACGGTCCGTCCCGACTTCGCCAAGCTCGACCGGGCGCTCACCGCCGGGATCGAGGACTCGCTCGCGCGCCGCCGCCTCGTCGCCGCCCTCGTCGAGTACGCCCAGGAGCAGGGCTGCCGGGTCGTCGCCGAGGGCGTCGAGAGCGTCTCAGAGTTCGAGGTCATGCGCGACCTGGGCGTCGACTTCGGCCAGGGCTACTACTTCGGGCACCCCACCGAGCGCCCGATGGCGGTCGACCCGCGGCTCTTCAGGCCCCGCGCCCAGCTCGTCTGAGCGCTGCCTCCGGGTCCGCGCCGGCGGCGAGCCGCGCGCCGAGCGTCTCGGCGTCCCACGGTCCGTCGTGGCGCTCGTCGCCGACGAAGAAGGTCGGGGTCCCGCGCACGCCGCTCGCCTCCGCGCTGGCCGCGTCGAGGCGGACGTGCTCGGCGTGGACGTGCTCCTGCAGGTCGTCGACGAAGTGGTCGAGGTCGAGCTCCAGGGACTGGGCCAGGTCGATCAGCCGGTCGGCGTCGAGCTCCCCCGGCTGGGCGAAGAGGGCCTCGTGCATCTCCCAGAAGCGGCCCTGCGCGCCGGCCGCCTCGGCCGCCTCGGCCGCGAGCTGGGCGTGCTCGTGGCGCTCGGCGTTCGGCACGTGGCGGAAGACGTAGCGCAGGTCCTCGCCGAACCGCTCGAGCAGCTCCTCGACCACCCCGGTCGCTCGGCCGCAGAACGGGCACTCGTAGTCCCCGTACTCGACGAGGGTCAGCGGGGCGGAGCGCTCGCCGCGCACGTGGTCGACCGCCGGGTCGACCGGGCGGTCGAGCGTCGGGGGCCGCTCGGGCCGGTCCCCGTCGCCCCGCCGCGCCGCGAGGCGGAACAGGGCGGTGGCCAGCAGGGCGGCGATGACCGACGCGGCGAGGACGCCCACCTTGGCCTGGGCCTGCAGCGCCGGATCCTCGAACGCGAGGTCCGTGACGAATAGCGACACCGTGAAGCCGATGCCGGCCAGGGCGGCGCCCCCGGTGAGCTGGGTCGGGCCGAGCCCGTCGGGGAGCCGGCCGACGCCGCTGCGCATAGCCAGGGCGCTGAACGCCGTGATCCCGGCGAGCTTTCCGACGACGAGCCCGACGACGACGCCGAGGGTGACCGCCGATCCGGCCGCCGCGCTCAGCGAGTCCGCCGTGATGACGACCCCTGCGTTGGCCAGGGCGAAGATCGGGACCACGACGTAGCTCGTCCACGGATGCATGAGCGTCTGCAACCGCTCGTTCGGGGACACCGCGTCGGCGACGCCGAGGCTCGCCGCGCGGGCGAGCTCCGGCGTCGGCGCCTGGCTGAAGGACCGGCTCAGGCGGGCGGCGCGCTCCACGTCACCGCGGCCCGGTGGGAAGACGGCGACCAGCACGCCGAGCACGACACCCGCGATGGTCGGGTGCACGCCGGACTCGAAGGTGGCCACCCAGAGCGCGAGGCCGGCGACGAGGTAGGCCGGCCCTCGCCAGATGCGCACGCGGTTGACCAGCAGGACGACCGGGATCAGCACCACGGCGATCACCAGGGCCAGGAGGTTCACGTCGCCGCTGTAGAACAGCGCGATGACGAGGATCGCGCCGATGTCGTCGATGATCGCCAGGGTCAGCAGGAAGACCCTCAGCGCCCCGGGGAACGACGGGCCCAGCAGCGCCAGCAGCCCGAGCACGAAGGCGATGTCCGTGGCCATGACGATCCCCCAGCCGCGCGCCCCGTCGCCGCCGGCGGTGATCACCAGGTACAGGACGACGGGGACGATCATCCCGCCCAGGGCCGCAAGCGCCGGCACGGCGGCGCGCCGGCGGTCGGTCAGCTCGCCCATGGCGAGCTCCCGGCGGATCTCCAGGCCGACGACGAAGAAGAAGAAGACCATCAGGCCGTCGTTGACCCAGTGACGCAGGTCCTCGCGCAGCTCCGCGCCGCCGACGGTGATCGCGAGCTCGGTGGCCCAGAGATCCTCGTAGGCGTCGCCCAGGGGCGAGTTCGCCCAGACGAGCGCGACGATGGTCGCGGCCAGCAGGACGGACGCGCTGCCCGCCTCCGTGCGCAGGAACTCCTGCACCGGGCGAGACGTCCGGTTGAGCTCGGTCATGCGGCCCTGGCGCGGCATCCTCTGGTCAGGACCCGGTGGCCAGGAAGCGCTCGACCAGCGCGCGGAAGAACGCGCCGCGGGTGATCACCCCGATCACCCGCCGGTCGTCGTCGACCACGGGGAGCAGCAGCACCCGGTGGTGCAGGAAGGTCTCGGCCACCTGGGCGTCGGAGAAGTCCTGGCCGACGTCGACGTGCTCGGCGTTCATCCACTTCGAGACCGCCTCGAGGCGGCAACCGGCGCGCTTCTCGAGCACGACGTCGAGCGTCTTGGGCACGAAGGCGGCGTAGGAGAGCTCGGAGAGGTAGCCCGGGAACAGGGCGCCGATGAACTCCCGCTCCCCGAAGATCCCGACCAGGCGCTCGGCGGCGTCGACCACCGGCAGGGCGGCGAGGCCCGACTCGAGCACCCGCTGCACGGCGTCGCCGACCTGCTCGTCGGCGCGCAGCAGTGGGACCTCCTCGCGGACGAGCGCCGAGACGGCCTGCGGGCTCACAGGTACCGCAGCGCGATGTACGCCGTCCCGATCAGCATGGACAGCAGGGTGGCAGGGACGCCCACCTTGAGGAAGGCGACGAAGCCGATCGGCTGGCCCGCGCGCGCCGCCATGCCGGCGGCGGCCACGTTCGCGGCGGCGGCGATGAGCGTCGCGTTGCCGCCGAAGCAGGCGCCGATCGCGAGCGCCCACCAGTAGGCGTCGTCCGTGCCGTCGCCGCCCTGGAGGTCCTCGACCACGGGGATCATGGTCGCGGTGAACGGGATGTTGTCCACCACCGCCGACCCGAGCGCGCTCACCCAGGCGATCCCGAGGAGCTCGGCGGTGCGGTCGCCGCCCGTGGCGGAGGCGACCGCGTCGGCCACCTCGGCGATCGCCCCGTTCTCCTCGAGCGCGCCGACCATCACGAACAGGCCGATGAAGAAGAAGAGCGTCGGCCACTCGATCCCGGCCAGCGCCTGCTCGACCGACTGCCGGGTGAACAGGAGCATGAGCGTTGCCCCGGCGAGGGCGACCGTGGCGGGCTCGAGGTGCAGCGCCTTATGGACGAAGAACGCGACGATGGTCCCCGCCAGGATCGGGACGGTCCGCTTGAGCTCTTCGCGGTCCTCGATCGAGCGGTCGGCGTCGAGCTCCATGACCCGGTCGCGGGCCTCCGGCGCGACCTGCAATCGTGACCGGAAGAAGAGGTACAGGACCCCGGTGACCGCGACGAAGGCGACGAGCGCCACCGGAGCGAGGTTGAGGGCGAACTCGGCGAAGGACAGGCCGGTGGCGCCGGCGATGAGGATGTTCGGCGGGTCGCCGATCAGCGTCGCGGTGCCGCCGATGTTCGAGGCGATCACCTCGATGATCACCAGCGGGAGCGCGTCGATGTCCAGGGCGTCGGCCAGCAGGAAGGTGATCGGCACCACGAGCAGGACCGTGGTCAGGTTGTCGAGGAACGCCGAGAGCAGCGCGGTGGTCCCGGCCAGGCAGGCGACGACGGCGAGCGGCCGGCCCCGCGAGAGCTGACCGGCGCGGATGGCCAGGTAGGTGTAGACGCCGGTGGTCTGCGTGATGCGGACCATGAGCATCATCCCGGCCAGCAGGCCGATCGTGTTGAAGTCGATCGCCTCGATCGCCCGCTCCTGGTCGATCGTCTGCGTGATCAGGACGGCGATCGCGCCGAGCAGCGCGACCTTCGTGCGGTCGACCCTCTCCGAGGCGATGACGGCAAGGGCGATCACGAAGACCGCGACGGGCAGGAGCATCTCGGGCCGAGTATGCCGCTGGACGCCGGGACTAGTGAGACGGCGCGCGATGGGGTAGCACGGTTATGCTCCGCAGTTGGACTCAGGCAAGGCAAACGAGAGGGTGTGATGGCAGCGAAGAAGAAGGCGGCCAAGGGAGCTGCCAGGGCCGGCGGCGCGGCCATGGCGGCGAAGAACTCCCCGTACGTGCAGCGCGTGATCGAGGACGAGGACCTGCGCCAGAACGTGGTCGACGCCTTCGAGTCCGCCCGCCGCGCGTACGCCCGGCTCTCCAGCGCGAAGGCGCCGGCCACGAAGCAGATCTTCGACGACAAGCGGCTTCAGAAGGACCTCTCCGCGGCGGCCAGCTCGTTCCGGGACGCGAGCGTCGCCCTCCGCGAGGCCCCGAAGAAGCAGAAGAGCGGTGGCGGCGGGCTCCTGCGCAAGCTGCTGCTGCTCGTGGTGGTGGCCGGCGGAGCGGTTGCCGCCTCCGAGGGCCTGCGCAAGAAGGTGCTCGACGCGCTGTTCGGCGCGGAGGAGGAGTTCGAGTACACCTCCGCCACCACGCCGCCGGCGACCCCGGTGCCGGCCACTCCGGCTCCGGCCGCGACCCCGACGACTCCGACGACCCCGGCCGCGGCCTCGCCGTCGGTCACCCCGAGCCCGGGCACGGGCTCCACCGGCTCGCTCGGGTCCTCCGGCTAGCCCGCCGCGATCGGTCGCCGCCTTGGCTGCGACCGCGCGCACGAACGACCCACGAAGGGCGCCTGCGGGCGCCCTTCGTCGTTGAAGGCCTACTCCGCGGCGATGAAGTCGCGGACCTCGACGAGCGCGCCCGGCCGCTCCGTCGTGTCCTGCCCGTAGCGCGCGAGCCACGCGCCGGTCGGCACGTCGCGCCGGTCGCGCCAGGCGGCGAGGATCGGCTCGGGGTCGATGGCGTCGCCGCCGCCGGGGTGGATCTCGAAGTGGACGTGGGGCGGCGTGGGCTCGGCGTCGCCGGTGTTGCCCGTGAAGCCGAGCACCTCGCCGGCCTTCACGCGCCGCCCGTTGACCGCGGCGGGGGAGAAGGCCGAGAGGTGCGCGTAGAAGAACTCGTCGCCCGCCTTCGAGCGCAGCCACAGGCGGTTGCCGGAGACCGGGAGCGTCCCCACCTTGAACAGAGTGCCGTCCGTCACGGCGAGCACCGGCGCGCCGAAGGGGGCGAAGACGTCGTTGCCGAGGTGGGCGCCCTGGGGTCGCGGGCTCCCGAACGGCCCGCCGATGGTGGCCTTCGGGCTGAACACCGGGAAGGCGAAGCGGCGGGCGGTGAGCCGCCGGGCGACCGCGGGCGCGCGCCGGCGGGCGCCCTTGGGG
>CALMNS010000783.1 GCA_937871635.1 uncultured Solirubrobacter sp. | reverse complement strand
CTCCTGCTCCGCGGCCGGCGGTGCGGGCACGACGCCCGCGTCGCGCGCGGCGCCCTCCTCCTCGACCGGGGCCTCGGGCCCGGGCTCGCCATCGACCGGGCCGACGTCGTCGACGGAGTCCTGGATGATCTCGTCGTCCTCGGGCCTGCCCGGGGACGGGTTGGCGGGGGTGCCCTCGCTCATCGCACCTTCCCCGAGCCCTGGTGCCCGCGGTAGAGCCGCGTGGGGGCGAACTCGCCCAGCTTGTGGCCGACCATCGACTCGCTCACGAACACGGGCACGTGCTTGCGCCCGTCGTGGACGGCGATCGTGTGGCCGACCATCTCCGGGAAGATGGTCGAGGTCCGTGACCAGGTCTTGATCATGGTCCGCGTGTTGGCGGCGTTCTGGGCCTCGATCCGCGACATCAGCCGCTCCTCGACCCACGGCCCCTTCTTGCTCGAACGGCTCATCGGTTGCCACTGCCCCTCTTGCCACGGCGACGGCCGCGGACGATGTAGCGGTCGGACTGCTTCTTGTTCTTGCGCGTGCGGTAGCCCAGCGTCGGCACGCCCCACGGCGTCTGCGGGTGGTTGCCCAGCGAGCCGGCCCCCTCGCCGCCACCGTGCGGGTGGTCGACCGGGTTCATGGCCTTGCCCCGGGTCTGCGGGCGGACGCCCATGTGGCGCTTGCGCCCGGCGGTGCCCACCGTCACGTTCTGGTGGTCGGCGTTGCCGATCGTCCCGACCGTCGCGCGGCAGTCCGCGCGGACCAGCCGCATCTCGCCGGAGGGCAGGCGGATGGTGGCCATCTCGCCCTCCTTCGCCATGAGCTGGATCGACGTGCCCGCCGAGCGCCCGAGCTGGCCGCCCTTGCCGGGCTGGAGCTCGACGTTGTGGATCAGCGTGCCGACCGGCAGGCTGGCCAGCGGCATCGCGTTGCCGGGGACGATGTCCGAGCCCGGGCCGGACTGGACCATGGCCCCCACCCGCAGCCGCGCCGGGGCGAGGATGTAGGCCTTCGCGCCGTCGACGTAGTGCAGCAGCGCGATGTAGGCGGTGCGGTTGGGGTCGTACTCGATGGCGGCGACCCGCGCCGGCACGCCGTCCTTGGTGCGCTTGAAGTCGATCTTGCGGTACGCGCGCTTGGCCCCGCCGCCCCGGTGGCGCGAGGTCTTGCGGCCGCGGTTGTTGCGCCCGCCCGACTTGCTCAGGCCCTCGGTCAGCGACTTCTCCGGCGTGGTCTTGGTGACCTCGGCGAAGTCGGCGTAGGTGGTGTAGCGACGGCCGGGGCTCGTCGGCTTGACGGTCTTGATCGGCATTAGAGGTCGGTCTCCAGGCCCTGGAAGATCGGGATGGTGTCGCCCGCGCGGACCTGCACGATGGCCTTCTTCCACTGCCGGGTGCGACCGGCGGTGTAGCCGCGGCGCTTGGGCTTGGACTTGACCGAGAGCGTGTGGACCGTGAGCACGCGGACATCGAAGAGCGACTCGATCGCCTGCTTGATCTGGGTCTTGTGCGCGTCGGGATGCACGCGGAACGTGTACTTGTCCGCCGTGGCGAGCACGTAGCTCTTCTCGGAGACGATGGGACGGATGACGACCTGGGACGCGTCCATGGCTTAGGCCTCCACGCGGCGGTCGGCGGTGGCGGCGCGCGCGGTGAGCGACTCGAGCGCAGCGCGCGAGAGCACGAGCTGGGAGGCCCGCACGAGGTCGGCGATCCCGACCGCGGCGGCCGGCGCGACGTGCACGCGGGCGAGGTTGCGGAACGACTTGGCGGCGGCGCCCTCGTCCTCGCCGAGGGCG
>CALMNS010000782.1 GCA_937871635.1 uncultured Solirubrobacter sp. | reverse complement strand
TGACGAGCACGTCCACCTGACCGTCGCAGGCGGCCAGGATCCGCTCGCCCGCGCCGGCGGCGGTGACGTCGAGCTGCAGGTCGGCGCCGGCCCCGCGGCCGACCGCCACCACCTCGGCGCCCTCCGCGCGCAGGCCGGCGACCACGGCGGCCCCGATGCCGCGTGTTCCACCGGTGACAATGCAGCGCCGTCCGGCTAGTCCGAGGTCCATAGGGGAACGATGCTGGCATGCCCTGGCGACTGACCGACGAGCAGCGTGCGTTCCGTGACCACATCCGCGACGTCGTGCTCGCGGAGATCCGACCGCGGGCGGTGCAGCTCGACGACCGCTCGGAGTACCCCCAGGATCTCCACGACCTCCTCGCCCGCGAGAAGCTGCTCGGGCTGAGCATCCCGGAGGAGTACGGCGGCGGCGGGATGTCCGCCGTCTCGGCCTGCGCCTTCATCGAGGAGCTCGGGAAGGTCTCGGGCACGATGTCGCTGATTGGCGCCTACGTCGATCTCGCCTCCCTCCCCATCCTCATCGGCGGCTCCGACGAGCTCAAGTCGCGGTTCATCCCCGGCCTGTGCTCCGGCGAGGACAAGGGCGCCTACGCCCTGTCGGAGCCCGAGGCCGGGTCGGACCCCGCCGCGCTCGCCACCACCGCCGAGCGCCACGGCGACCACTACGTCGTCAACGGGGCGAAGCGCTTCATCGGCAACGCCGGCCTCGCAAGCTTCTACGTGCTGTTCGTGCGCACGGGCCCCCTCGAGTACGGGACGAAGGGGATCTCCGCCCTGATCGTCGACGCCGCGTCGCCGGGTGTCTCGGTCGAGCAGCTGCAGACGATGGGCATGCCGGGCTGGAAGCTCGGCGCCCCGCGCTTCGAGGACGTCGAGGTGCCCGTGGAGAACCTGATCGGCCAGGAGGGCGAGGGCTTCCGCATCGCGATGATGACCTTCGACCGCTCGCGCTTCATCGTCGCGGCGCAGGCCGTCGGGATCGCGCAAGGGGCGATCGACCTCGCGCTCGACTACGCGATGCGCCGCAAGACCATGGGCAAGGCCCTGATGGGCCACCAGGGCATCCAGTTCAAGCTCGCCCAGATGGAGGCCGACGTGGCCGCCGCCCGGGCGCTGACCTTCCAGGCCGCCACCTTCGCCGACGACAACGACCCGCGGCTGACCAAGCTGTCCTCCGCCGCCAAGCTCATCGCCTCGGACACCTGCATGCGGGTGACCACCGAGGCCGTCCAGATCCTCGGCGGCAACGGCTACCTCAAGGTCTACCCGGCCGAGCGGATGATTCGCGACGCCAAGGTGCTGCAGATCTACGAGGGGGCGAACGAGATCCAGCGGATGGTGATCGCCCGCCAGATGGTCAAGTCGGCGTCCCAGCGCGAGGCCGTCTGGCCGGAGATCATGCCCGAGGAGACCCACGTGGCGTCCGGGCAGCCATCACTGGGGTAACTCCCCGGGATGATCAACCCGTTCACGGATCCGCCGAAGCTCCTCCTTCAAGCGCTCGAGGACATCGGCGCGATCGCCGAGGTCGCCCGCCGCGTGCTCGTGCTCGAAGCGCAGATCGAGGGGATCGTTGAGAAGGCCGCGGGCGACCTCGGGGCGATGCGGGGGGGCCTCGAGCGGCTCGAGGCGCAGGTCGAGGCGATGAGCGGGAAGCTCGACGGCCTGCGCGAGGAGATGGCCCCGATCTCCCAGCTCCCGGCCATGCGCCAGGCGGTCGAGCCGCTCGAGGAGCGCATGCTCGAGCTCAAGGCGACCGTCGAGCCGATCGCCCAGCTCCCCGAGGTCCGCGAGGCGGTCGAGCCCCTCGACGGCCGGATGCAGGTCATGACGGAGAAGCTCGACGGGCTCCGCGAGGAGATGGAGCCGATCCAGCAGCTCCCGCTCGTCCGCGAGGACATCAAGCCGCTCGGCGACAAGATGGACGTCCTCACCCACATCACCGACGACATCGAGCCGATGCTCCGCCAGGTCACCGATGCCATCCACGAGCTCGTGCCGAAGATCGAGGAGGTTCGCGAGGCCGTCGGCCCCGTCGGTGACGTGGTCGACAACCTGCCGAAGTTCATGAAAAACTGATGGCGAGCCGCTTCGCGGCTGCCTATCACAAACGGCCAAGGTTGCACTCGCGGTCAGGGGCACTACCCTGGGTAGCTCGGGTGGAGCTTCGCTCCGCCGCCGCAGTGCCAGCGTCCGCAGCAGCCGTGTCTTCCTAGCGCCTCCGCGTCTCGCAGCACCGTCACCGGAGGTATCGCATCATGGAGAACGGAACCGTCAAGTGGTTCAGCGACGAGAAGGGCTTCGGCTTCATCACGCCGGACGAGGGGGGCAAGGACCTCTTCGTGCACCACTCGGGCATCGGGGGCAGCGGCTTCAAGACCCTCGCCGAGGGCGCGAAGGTCAGCTATGACGCGGAGGTCGGCCCGAAGGGCCCCAACGCGACGAACGTCCAGCTGATCTAGTCCCGCGCCGGCGGGCCGGGGGCGCGAGAGCCCCCGACCCGCGTCACGGCGCTAGCTGAGCCGCTCGACGATGATCGCCTGGCCCTGGCCGCCGGCGACGCACATCGTCTCCAGGCCGATGGTCTCGTCGCGCTGCTCGAGCGAGTTGAGCAGCGTGGTCATGATGCGCGCGCCGGTCATCCCGAACGGGTGGCCCAATGCGATCGCGCCCCCGTTGGGGTTGAGCTTGTCGGGATCCACGCCCCACTCGTCGCGGCAGGGGACGACCTGCGCGGCGAACGCCTCGTTGAGCTCCCACACGTCGATGTCCGAGATGGACATGCCGGCCTGGGCGAGGACCTTCTCGACCGCCGGGATCGGGCCGAGGCCCATGTACTCCGGGCGGATCGCCGCGGCGCTGGTGGCCACGATCCGGGCCCGCGGCCGCAGCCCGAGCTCCCGGGCGCGCTCGGCGGACATGATCAGCACCGCGGCGGCGCCGTCGTTGAGCGGGCAGGCGTTGCCGGCCGTGACCGTCCCGTCCTCCTTGAAGACGGGCTTGAGGCCCGCGAGCTTCTCGACCGTCGTGCCGGGACGGGGGCCGTCGTCCTTGGTCACCACGGTGCCGTCGGGCGTCGTGACGGGGACGATCTCCGAGTCGAAGAACCCGCTCTCGACGGCGGCGACCGCGCGCTGCTGGGAGAGCGCGGCCCACTCGTCCTGCGCCTCGCGGGAGACCCCGCAGCGCTCTGCGACGTTCTCGGCGGTCAGCCCCATCGGGATGTAGACGTTGTAGGCCGAGCCGTCGGACCCGTCGAGCTGGGGGTGGAACTCGAACTCGCCGCCGGCCGAGCGCGAGACGGCCTCGGTCCCGGCCGCGATGTAGGTGTCGCCCTCGCCCGCGACGATGGCGTGGAAGGCCATCCGCATCGTCTGCACCGAGGACGCGCAGAAGCGGTTGACCGACGCGGCGGGGACGTGATGGTCGATCCCGGCCAGGAGCGCGGCGTTGCGGCCGATGTTGTAGCCCTGCTCGCCGACCTGGAAGCCGCAGCCCATGTAGATGTCGTCGACCGTGGCGAAGTCGAGGCCCGGGTTGCGCTCCACGAGCGCCTTGAGGGGGATCGACGCCAGGTCGTCGGCGCGGACCTCGCGCAGCGTCCCCTTGCCGGCGCGTCCGATGGGGGTCCGGATGGCGTCGACGATCACGGCTTCAGGCATCTTGGGATCAGAACTCCTGTTCGGTTTCGATTCGAGATCCTATCCGGACGTTCGTTCGTAGGCTGCGGAGAGATGCCTTCTGACTCGCCCGCCACGGGCCGCACCGCAAGGACCGCCCGCTTCGGCGGGCTCGTCGCCGGCCAGGGCCTGCGCTGGGCCGGGACGACCGCGGCCAACCGCTTCCGCTCCTCCGAGCGGGCCGAGGCGGCCACCGGCGAGCGCACCGCCGCGCTGGCCCAGGAGCTCGTCGAGCAGCTCGGCCAGATGCGCGGCGCGGCGATGAAGCTCGGGCAGGTGCTCTCCACCGTCGACTTCTCGGCCATCCCCGAGGGCGACCGCGAGGCGTTCAAGGACACGCTCGCGACGCTGCGCGACGACGTCGAGCCCCTGCCCTTCAAGCGGATGGAGAAGCTCATGCGTGAGGAGCTGGGCGGGCCGCTGTCCGGCGCCTTCGCGGAGTTCGAGGAGGACGCCTTCGCCGCCGCCTCGATCGGCCAGGTCCACCGGGCGGTGACCACCGACGGCGTTGAGGTGGCGGTCAAGGTCCAGTACCCGGGCGTCGCGGAGGCGGTCGAGAGCGACCTGCGCAACATGCAGGTCCTCTTCCCGATCATCCGCCGCCTCGCCCCGGGCCTCGACGTCAAGGCGCTCGGGGCCGAGCTGCGCGAGCGCATCGCCGAGGAGCTCGACTACGAGCTCGAGGCGCAGAACCAGCGGGCCGTCGCCCGGGCCTGGCGGGGCCATCCCTTCGTCCACGTCCCCGAGGTCGACACGGCGCGCTCGAGCCGCCGCGTGCTCGTCTCCGAGCTGCTCCACGGCCGGCGCTTCGAGGAGGTCAAGGCCCTCGACGAGGCCGCCCGCGACCGCTACGGCGAGATCGTCTTCCGCTTCTTCTTCGGCACCCTCACCCGGCTGCGGCGCTGCTCGGGCGATCCCCACCCGGGCAACTACCTCCTGCTCGACGACGGGCGGGTGGGCTTCCTGGACTTCGGGCTCATGCGGGTCGTCGAGGCCGGCTACCTCGCCTCCGAGCGCGCGCTGGCGGTGGCGGTCACGAGCGGCGACGCCGGCGCGGTCCACGCCGCGATGGCCGGCCTGGGCTACCTCCCGCGCCCCGACGAGTTCGACCCGGAGGCACTGCTCGCGCAGCTCTCGGCGGCGGGCGAGTGGTACTTCACGCCGGGGATCAAGCGGCTCTCCCCCGCGCTGGTGGCCGAGTCGCTCGAGCGGTCCTCCTCCCCGCGCTCGCCCTACTTCGAGCTGATGCGGCGCGAGACCCTGCCGCCGCAGTCGCTGCTCATCCGCCGGATGGAGAGCCTCGTGTTCACCGTGCTCGGCGAGCTCCGGGCGGGCGGCGACTTCGCCGGCCTGGCCCGCGAGTACTTCGCCGACGGCGCGCCGTCGACGCCCCTGGGCGTCGAGGACGCCGCCTTCTGGACGGACCGCGGCGGAGAGGGATGAGGAAAGTACTTCCCTGACCGCCGTTGCGGGCTACTCTGCCCCCAACGGCTGCGCGTGACTTCAGCGCTCGCGCCGCCGGATGCCATAGGACATCGAGACGTCAGTCCGCCCGAGGGCGTGCTGCTGGATCGCAAGGAGACAGGGTGAGCCGCACGTACGTCGGGCATCAGCAGGAGGACCGCAGGTGGGTGGACATCATCGCCTCGGGCACGGTCACGCCGCTCACCAACCGCGGACGGTGGAGCGGGAGCTTCGGCTGGGGCAGCCGGGCGGCCGGGTCGGTCTCGCTGGCCCGCTCGATCCTCTGGGACGTCACGGGGACCGACTCGAGCGACGGGATGGCGATCATGTTCGCCGGCGACGTCATCGCCCAGCTGCCCGAGGACTTCGCGCTCTCCGAGCACGAGGTCCGCGACTGGCTCGAGACCCAGTTGTTGCCGCGGATGTCGCCGCACGAGCTCGTGGAGCACCTCGGGACGATCGCCCTGGCCGATCCCGACGAGGAGAGCGAGAACCTCCGCGGCCTCGTGGACCGGTGCTGGACGGGCAGCGCCCTCGCTAACTGAGCCGCGCACCTACGCGAGGCTTCGGCCCATGAGGGCCGCGTGGGCCGCCACGTTGGCGGCGTACCCCGCGAAGTCGCGCGCGTAGAGGGCCTGGGGCCCGTCGCAGAGCGCCTCGTCGGGGTCCTCGTGGACCTCGACGATGATCCCGTCGGCGCCCACCGCCGCCGCGGCGCGCGACAGGGGCTCGACCAGCCGCCGGTCACCCGACGCGTGCGACGGGTCGACGATCACCGGGAGGTGCGTGTGCAGCTTGAGCCACGGCACGGCGCCGAGGTCGAGCGTGAAGCGCGTGGCCGTCTCGAAGGTGCGGATGCCGCGCTCGCAGAGCATGACCCGCTCGTTGCCCTCCTTGAGGACGTAGTCGGCCGCCTGGAGGAGCTCGTCGAGCGAGGAGGACAGGCCGCGCTTGAGCAGGACGGGCTTGCCGAGCTTGCCGGCGACCTCGAGCAGCGCGTAGTTCTGCATGTTGCGCGCGCCGATCTGCACCACGTCGGCGTGCTCGGCGATGGCGTCGGCGTGCTGGGTGTCGAGGAACTCGGTGACCACCGGCAGCCCGGTCTCCGCCCGGGCCTCGGCCAGCAGCTCGAGCCCGGGGACGCCGAGCCCCTTGAAGGCGAACGGGGAGGTCCGCGGCTTGAACGCCCCGCCGCGCAGCATGGCGGCGCCGCCGTCGCGGACCGCGCGGGCCAGGGCGAGGGTCTGCTCGCGGTCCTCGACCGTGCAGGGGCCGGCGATCAGCGCGAAGGTCTCCCCGCCGCCCACCACCCGGCCGTCGACCGTGAAGCGGGTGGGCTCGTGGTGGGCGAGCTCGGAGGAGGCGAGCTTGTACGGCCGCGAGATCGGGACGACGCGATCGACGCCCGCCATCCCCTCGAGGTTGAGCGCCCCCACCCGCTCGGGATCGCCGATCGCGCCGATCGCCGTGGTCAGCTCGCCCGGCATGACCAGGACGTGGACGCCGGTCGACTCGAGCCGCGCCCGCACCGCCTCGATCTGCGCGCCGGTCGCCCCGGGCGCCATGACGACCATCACAGCCCGAGCTCCCGCACTCCCAGCTCGTCGGCGCCCAGGTGGTGGGCGAGCTCGTGGCGGACGGTCCGGGTCACCTGGGCGCGCAGCTCGTTCGGGTCGTGCCCGAAGTCGCGCAGGAGCGTGTCGCGGAAGATGACGATGCGCTTGGGGTGGTCGTCGCGGGCCACCGTGTCGCCCATGTAGAGGCCGTAGGCGCCGTGCCGGCGGCCCGTGTCCGAGACGACGACGGCGACGTGGTGCAGCGAGTCGCGCAGCAGGTCCGGGAGGTCGTCGAGCGCCTCGCGGACGAGCTCCTCGAAGTCGGCGGGGTCGCTCGGGTCGAGCTCCATGAAGTCCGTCTCGTCCGGCTCGGCGGCGAGGTTCTCGCGGGCGAGTCGCTCCGAGCGGACGACCAGCCGCTCGAACTCCTCCTCGTCCTCGGGCGAGGTGTAGTGGCCCATCCGGGTCGAGACGAACGCCAGGACGATGCCGAGCAGCCCGGCGACCGCCACCGCGGCCATGATGCCCTGCACGAAGCGCAGCGGGTACGTCGGGGCGAGGCCGTCGACCACGGTGACGAAGAGGACGGCGAGGCACAGGGCCAGGGTCGCGGCCCACAGGATGCGCTTCAGGCTGGGCCCGGACATCCGTCCATCGTACGTCGTGCCCAGTTTGTCGGGGATGGGCAGCGGGGATCCTCGCCGGGACATGGGAATCGGAACCTCCATCCTGCTCATCGCGGTCGGCGCCATCCTCAGGTTCGCGGTCACCACCGACATCTCGGGGATCGAGCTCTCGACCGTCGGCGTGATCCTGATGGTGGTCGGGGTGCTCGGCCTGCTCATCTCGCTGTTCCTCCTGAGCCAGCGCGGCGACCGGGTGGTCGAGCCGCGGGTCAGGGAGCGCGAGCGCTACTAGCGCCGGCTAGCTCGACTCGGTCTCGGGCGCCGGGCCCTGCTCGACGAGCTGGCGCCACTCGCGGATCCGCCGGCCTGAGAGCTTGAAGGCCACCCGGGCGGTGTTGCCCGGCCCGTCGCAGCGTTCCCCCGGCCGCTCGGTGAGCAGGAAGGAGGCGACGAAGTACCCGTCCTGGCGCTCGACGCCGGTGACCTTCGAGCCACAGGGCAGGCTCGAGTTGAACAGCCGCACCCGCGCGCGGGTGGTGAGCCGGGCGGTCGGGCCCTGGGAGACGATGAGGGGCACCGTGAAGAACGTCGTCGCCTTCTCGACGTCGGAGCCGCGCAGGGCGTCCGACCAGCCCGTGATCACCGCGCGGGCCCGGTCGACGTCGGTCTCCTTCTTCTCCTCACCCCCGCCGCCGCACGCCGTGAGCAGGCCGAGGCACAGGAGCTCAAGGACGCGGCGCACGCGTCCAGGCTAGAGCGGTGGGGCTAGAGCCCCTCGGGGTGGCGGACGGCGTACCCGGAGCTCGGGCGCTCGCGGGTCTGCCAGCGCGACCCGGCGTCCTTGCGGCCGCTCGTGTCGAACCGCAGCCCGGCGATGACCATGTAGGAGTGGCCCGCGTTGGCGTAGAGGGTCACCCACTGGCCCGGGCCGGACTCCCCGTAGCGGGCGAAGCCGGAGGAGTCGAGCGCGTCGTCGAGGAGCCCGGCGCCCTGCATCGCGTAGGACATCGAGCCCGAGCAGTCGTAGCCCGAGTCCCGGTTCGGGCGCGGCTTGTGGCCCCCGCCGTAGCGGTAGGGCGTGGCGTGGATCTCGTTGGCGGCGGCGATGAGCCGCTTGACCGCCTCGGGCGCCGACGCCGGCGCGACGGCGGTGCCGTCGGCGGCGATCGTGGCCCGCTTGCCGGCCGGAGCGGGCG
>CALMNS010000781.1 GCA_937871635.1 uncultured Solirubrobacter sp. | reverse complement strand
CCCCTGCAGGACGCGTTCGTCGCGCTGCGCCACCACCGCACGCTCGACGCCTCCGAGCCCGTCCGCCGGGGCAACACCGCGCACGTGCTCGCGAGCCCGCGGGCCATGGCCGCCCGCTTCGAGGACCACCCGCGCGCGGTGGCGGAGTCCCGCGTCCTGGCCGACCGCCTGACCTTCGACCTCACCCACGACCTCGGCTACCGCTACCCGGGCGCGGAGGACGCCTACGGCGACGCGAAGCTCGCCGCCCTCTGCCACGCGCAGTTCGACGTGCGCTACCCGTCCGGCGACCGTCACCGCCACGCGGCGCGAGCGCGCCTGAGCGAGGAGCTGCGGGTGATCGCCAAGCTCGGCCTGGCCGGCTTCTTCATCCTGCACCGCGACCTGCTCGAGCTCGCCCGCGAGGTCGCCGCCGAGGTCCGTGGCAACGCCGCGGCGCGCGCGCTGCTGCCGCCGGGGCGCGGACGGGGGTCGAGCGTCTCCTCGATCGTCTGTTACCTGACCGGGCTCTCGCACATCGATCCGATCGCCAACGAGCTCCTCCTCGGCCGCTTCCTCAACGAGGACCTCACCGCGCTGCCGGACATCGACCTCGACTTCCCGCGCGACATCCGCGAGGTCCTCATCCCCCGCGTCCACGACCGCTACGGCAAGGACAACTCGGCGCTGGTCGCGGCCTTCCCGACCTTCAAGGTCCGCGGCGCGATCCGGGAGCTCGGCAAGGTCCTCGGGCTCCCACCCGGGGAGATCGAGCGCGTCGCTCGCGGGGCGGAGCCGTTCGGGTCAGGGGACGTCGCCCACGACGTGGAGGTGGGGCTCGGGCCCGGCAAGCGCGGCCAGGGCCGTTGGGCCTGGCTCGTGAAGCTCGCCGAGGAGGCCTACGGGCTGCCCCGCCATCTCTCCCAGCACTCGGGCGGGATGATCGTCTCCACCCGGCCGCTGCTCGACTGCGTCCCCGTCCTGCCCGCGGCCATGGAGGGCCGCCAGCTCTGCCAGTGGGACAAGGACTCCTGCGCGGACGCGGGCTTCCTGAAGATCGACCTGCTCGGGCTGGGGATGCTCTCCGCCGTCGAGCGCTGCGTGGAGACGATCGCCGCCACGAGCGGGGAGCGGGTCGACCTCTCGCGGATCCCGTTCGACGACGCCCGGACGTACGAGGCGATCCGCGAGGCGGACACGATGGGCGTCTTCCAGATCGAGAGCCGCGCGCAGATGGCCTCGCTGCGGCGCACCCAGCCCCAGTCGCTCGACGACCTGACGATCCAGGTGGCGATCGTCCGGCCCGGCCCCATCGTCGGCGGGGCGGTGAACCCGTACATCGCCCACAAGCAGCGCCTGCGCGAGGATCCCGCCTTCGAGGTCCCGTACCTGCACCCGTCGCTCGAGCCCGTGCTGCGCGACACGCTGGGGACGATCATCTTCCAGGACCAGGTGCTCGAGGTGGCCATCGCCTTCGCGGGCTTCTCGCCCGGCGAGGCGGAGGGGCTGCGGCGGGCGATGAGCCGCAAGCGGTCGGCTGAGGCGCTCGAGCGCAGCCACGCCCGGTTCGTCGAGGGCGCGGCGCGCACGCACGGGGCGGCCCCCGACGTCGCCGAGCGGGTGTGGGAGATGGTCCAGGGGTTCTCCGGCTTCGGCTTCCCGAAGGCCCACGGCGCGGCGTTCGGGCTGCTGGCCTACCAGTCGACCTGGCTGCGCGTGCACTACAAGCCCGAGTTCCTGTGCGCGCTGCTCAACGAGCAGCCGATGGGCTTCTACCCCGCCGACGCGCTCGCCCACGAGGCGCAGCGGCGCGACGGGGAGCGCCACGTGGAGCTGCTGGCGCCCGACGTCAACGCGAGCGCGGTGGCCTGCACCATGGAGGGCGGGAGGGTCCGGCTCGGCCTGGGCTACGTCACGGGCGCGCGGGCCGACGAGGTGGCGTCCGTGGTGACCGAGCGCGAGCGGGGTGGCTCCAGCGCACCGATGGCGGTCATGTCGG
>CALMNS010000780.1:1283-2107 GCA_937871635.1 uncultured Solirubrobacter sp. | reverse complement strand
CCACCCAGACGGTGTCCGAGGACACCCTCCAGGTGCTCGCCGGCGAGCTCAACTACAAGATCGAGGTCGTCTCGCCCGAGGACGAGGACCGCGCGCTGCTGGAGAGCTTCGACATCGAGTTCGGCGAGAACGAGGGCGGCGAGGACGAGCTGGAGGCCCGGCCGCCGGTCGTCACCGTGATGGGTCACGTCGACCACGGCAAGACGAAGCTGCTGGACGCGATCCGCAAGACCAACGTGGTCGCCGGCGAGGCCGGTGGCATCACCCAGGCGATCGGTGCCTACCAGGTGGCCACCGAGGTCGACGGCGAGGACCGCCAGATCACCTTCATCGACACCCCGGGTCACGAGGCGTTCACCGCCATGCGTGCTCGTGGGGCCAAGTCGACCGACATCGCCGTCCTGGTGGTGGCCGCCGACGACGGGGTGATGCCGCAGACCATCGAGGCGCTCAACCACGCCCTGGCGGCCGACGTGCCGATCGTCGTGGCGGTCAACAAGATCGACCGCGAAGGTGCCGACCCGGTCAAGGTGCGCGGTCAGCTGACCGAGTACGGCCTGGTGCCCGAGGAGTACGGCGGCGACACGATGTTCGTCGACGTCTCCGCGATCACCGGCGTGGGGCTCGATGCGCTGCTCGAAGCGGTCATCCTGACCGCGGACGCGGCGCTCGACCTGCGGGCCAACCCGGAGATGGACGGTCAGGGTGTGGCCATCGAGGCCCATCTGGACAAGGGCCGCGGCCCCGTCGCCACCGTCCTGGTCCAGCGCGGCACGCTGCACGTCGGCGACTCGATCGTGGCCGGCACCGGGTACGGACGCGTC
>CALMNS010000780.1:0-1273 GCA_937871635.1 uncultured Solirubrobacter sp. | reverse complement strand
TGCGTGCCCTGCTCGACGACCACGGCAACAACGTCACCGAGGCGCCACCGGCCTTCCCGGTCCAGGTGCTCGGTCTCACCGCCGTCCCCGGCGCCGGCGACAGCTTCATCGTCGTCGACGACGACCGGATGGCCCGGCAGATCGCCGAGCGCCGTGCGTCCCGGTTGCGGATGGCGGCCCAGGCGGCCGGCACCCGGCGCAAGACGCTGGACCAGCTGTTCGACCAGCTCGAGAGGGGCGAGGAGCAGGAGCTGCGCCTCATCCTGAAGGGCGACGGTGCTGGTTCGGTCGAGGCGCTGGAGGACGCGCTGTCCAAGATCGACGTCGGCGACGAGGTCAGCCTGCGGGTCATCGACCGCGGTGTCGGTGCCATCACCGAGACCAACGTCAGCCTGGCGGCCGCCTCCAACGCGGTCATCGTCGGCTTCAACGTCCGCCCGCAGGGCAAGGCGACGGAGATGGCCGACCGCGAGGGCGTCGACATCCGGTACTACTCGGTGATCTACGCCGCGATCGACGAGATCGAGGCCGCGCTCAAGGGCATGCTCAAGCCGATCTACGAAGAGGCACGGCTCGGTCAGGCGGAGATCCGGGAGATCTTCCGCTCGTCCCGCGCTGGCATCATCGCCGGTTGCATGGTCATCGACGGCTCGATCCGGCGGAACTCCAAGGCCCGGCTGCTGCGGGAGGGCGTGGTCATCAACGAGACCACGATCGCCTCGCTGCGACGGGAGAAGGACGACGCCACCGAGGTGCGGGAGGGGTTCGAGTGCGGTCTCACGCTCAACAACTACTCCGACATCCGGGTCGGCGACATCGTCGAGACCTACGAGATGCGCGAAAAAGCGCGAAGCTAGTCCGGGTCTCCGGCTGGGCGGGGTTGTCGGTGGACGACCTCGCCCAGCGGAGCTGTCTCGCGTCTCCGCAGGCTCCGACGCGAGCCAGTTCCGCCAACGCCCGCCACACCCCGGCCGTCCACCGACGACCCCACCCAGCCGGAGTCCCTCTGTGGTGGGTTGGACAAGCGGCTCGCTAGCGCGAGCCTTCGACGCGAAGGAATGACATGGCATCGCCACGTGTGCTCAAGCTCGCTGACCAGATCCGGGTCATCGTGGCGGAGATGTTGGAGCGGCGGATCAAGGACCCGCGGCTCGGGTTCGTCACCGTGACCGACGTCCGGCTCACCGGGGACAGCCGGGAGGCCACCGTGTTCTACACGGTGCTCGGCTCGGAGGAGGACCAGGCCGGGACGGCGGCTGCGCTGCAGTCGGCG
>CALMNS010000779.1 GCA_937871635.1 uncultured Solirubrobacter sp. | reverse complement strand
CTGAAGCACCGCCGAGGACGTCGCCGCCGCGCTCGAGGCGGACGTCGCCGCGGCCCGCGATCCGCTTCCGGGCGCCCGGGCGCTCGACCACAAGCTCGGCGGCCCGCCCGGGCAGCGGCGCTACACGGCGCCGAGCTACGTGATCGGCGGCGTCGCGATCCCCGGGTTCAACCCGGTCGAGGTCTACGAGACGGTCATCGCCCATCGGGCCCCCGACCTCGCGCGCCGCCCGAGACCGGAGTCCGTGCGGGCGCTGCTCGACTGGGCCGGCGAGCCGCTGGCCACCGCCGAGGTCGCCCTGGTCATGCAGACCGGCGCGGACGACGCGCGCGAGCAGCTCCTACGGGCCGGGGCGACCGAGCGGCCGGCGGGCGCCGACGCGTACTGGAGCTAGACCGGGACGGCGCCGCGCCAGGGCGCCATGGCCCGCAGCGCGGACATGATCGCCCGGGTGGCCGGCGAGCGGTTGAGCGTGTAGAGGTGGATGCCGGGGGCGCCGTTGGCGAGCAGGTCGGCGCACTGCAGGGTCGCGTAGGCGACGCCGAAGTCGGTGACCGCCTCGGGCTGGTCGACGCGCAGCTCGAGCTCGCGCAGGAGCGACTCGGGGAGCTTCGAGCCGATCAGCGACGAGATGCGGGCGATCTGCTTGTAGTTCGTGATGGGCCAGATCCCGGGGATGATCGGGACCTCGATCCCCGCCTCGCGCGCCCGGGCGACGAACGCGAAGTAGTCCGCGTTGTCGAAGAAGAGCTGGGTCATCAAGAAGCCGGCCCCCGCGTCGACCTTCTCCTTGAGGTAGCGCAGGTCCGACTCGGGCGACTCGGCGTGGACGTGGGTCTCCGGGAACGCCGCCGCCCCGATGGCGAAGTCGTACTCCTCGCGGATGAGCTCGACGAGCTCGCGCGAGTAGGTGAGCCCGCCCTCGGTCGCCTCCCACTCCGACTGGCCCTCGGGCGGATCGCCGCGGAGCGCGAGGACGTTGTCGACCCCGGCGGCGGCCATCCGGTCGAGCGTCTCGCGCAGCTCGGCGGTGGTCGCCCCGACGCAGGTGAAGTGCGGCATCGCCTCGAGGCCGTAGCGCTCCTTGATGCTGGCCACGATGTCGATCGTCCGGTGCTTCTGCTCGACCGACCCGCCCGCCCCGTAGGTCACCGACACGAAGGTCGGGTCCATGCCCGAGAGCTCGGCGAGCGCGGCCTCGAGGTTGCGCTCGCCCTCCTCGGTCTTGGGCGGGAAGAACTCGAAGGAGAACGTCGGCTCGTCGCCGCGGGCGATGGCCTCGTCGATCCGCATCGGAGCAGTCTAGGTCAGCGGTCAGGGCTCCCCGGCGCCCAGCGCTCGGGCTCGCCCTCGAGCCGCACCGCCTGGCCCGTCGCCTCGAGGTGGGTGAGGTAGCCCAGGACCTTGGACATCAGCCAGCTCGCCGTCTCGCGCCCGAAGTGCGGGTAGAGCCGCCGGGCGAGGTCGTAGGCGGTCTCGGGCCGCTCGGCGATCGCGGTGCGCACGGCGTGCAGGCGCCGGCGGACGAGCGCGCGGTTGGCCTCGACGTGGGCGCTCACGTCGGTGAACGGACGGCCGTGCCCGGAGAGCGCGAGGCGCGCGCCGAGGGCGTCGACGCGCTCGAGCGACGCCAGGAACTCGCCGACGGGGTCCGGCGTCCACCCGAAGTCGAAGACGAGCGTGACGCGGCCGAGCAGGTGGTCGCCCGAGATGAGCATCCGCCGCTCGGGTTGGTGCAGGCAGACGTGGGAGGGGGCGTGCCCGGGCGTCTCGTAGACGTCCCAGGCGCCCAGGTCGGTCTCCAGCACGACGCCGGGCTCGAGCGCGCGATCGGGCTCGGGGATCCCCGAGAGGAGCACGGGCGAGCGGCGGCGCTGCTCGGCCCAGGCGGCGAGCGGCCGCTCCGGGACGCCGCTGTGGCGGGCGACCTCCATCCGGCGGGCGAGGATCGCCTCGCGATCGTCGGCCTCGGCGACGAGGTGGGCGCGGTTCGGGTGCATCCACAGCTCGCAGCCTGTCCGCTCGACGATGGCGGTGGCCTGGCCGCAGTGGTCGGGGTGGGCGTGGGTGCAGACGAGCAGGCGGACGTCGTCCAGGCGGAGGCCGACCATGTCGAGCGCGCGCTCGAGCTGCGCCATCGAGCCGTCGTCGTGGATCCCCGTGTCGACGAGGACGAGCCCGCCCGGCGCGGCGAGCGCCCAGGCGTTGCAGTGGGGGACGCCGGGCCACGGCAGGGGGAGCCGCAGCCGCCAGACGCCGGGCACCACGCGCTCGCCGCGGGCCTGCTCTCGTCGGCGTTGCCCGACGGTCACCGCTCGCTCGAACCGGTGTGCGAAGGGGAGGGCGACGGTCGCGCGGGGGCCGGCATCGGATTCGTAGGATGGCGCAATGCCCGGAGCCGACGCGCTGACCGATGGGTAAGCGCGGGAGGCGGCGCGAGGCGGCGCCGGGGCCCCAGGCCCCGGTCGCCGAGTACGTCAGCGCCGACGGCGAGATGACCCTCGGCCTGCGCGGGGCGATGTCGCCGGCCACCCGCCGCGAGTACGCGGCGGTGCGCGGCGGCTCGCCGCTCTCCCAGGAGGACGCCTGGCAGCGCTCGGCCGAGTTCCTCTTCGAGCGGCTGGCCACCCGGTGGGAGATCGCCGGCGCCGAGCCGATCGTCCGCCAGAAGGAGCTGCTGGGCCGCTACCGCTTCGCGGGCGTCGAGGAGCGGCGCTGGATCCGCGACGTGCTGCGCGAGCACCTCGCCGAGCACTTCCCGGGCGTCGAGGCGCCGTGACCCCGGCGATCGATCCCGACCGCTTCGCCGCGCTGCTGTGCGGCTACTGCCTCGACGTCCAGCCGGGCCAGCAGGTCGTCGTGCGCTCGACCCCGCTGGCCGCGCCGCTCCTGCGCGCCCTGCACCGGGAGGTGCTCGAGCGCGAGGCGTGGCCGCTCATGCGCGTCGCCCTCCCCGGGCTCGAGGAGAGCTTCTACGCCGCCGCGCGCGACCGGCACCTGGACGGCTTCGCCCCCGCCGAGCTCGCCGAGGCGGAGGGCACGGACTGCTCGCTGGTCGTCCAGGCCCCGGAGAACACGCGGGCGCTGGCCGGGGTCGGGCGCACGCTGGGCCTGGGCCGGTGGCTACGTCTGGGCAAGGGCGAGGAGGCGACCGGCGGGCGGGACAAGAACTCTCTGCTCGCCGACACCATGGAGG
>CALMNS010000778.1 GCA_937871635.1 uncultured Solirubrobacter sp. | reverse complement strand
CCTCCGTCCGCCGCGCCGCGGCGACCACCCGCGCGGCGCCGAGCCGCCGCGCGGCCTGGACGGCGACCTGGCCGACGATCCCGCTGGCGCCGAGGACGAGCACCGTCTCTCCCTCGCGCAGCTCGGCGCGGTGCTCGAGCGCGAGCCATCCCGCCAGCCCGGCGATCCCGAAGACCACCGCGAGGGCCGGATCGAGTCCCTGGTCGGGGAGCGGGACCGCGGCCTCCCGATCGATGAGCGTCCGCTCGGCCAGCGAGCCGAACGGCGCGTTGCAGGCGTCGAAGTAGGCGATCGTGCCGTCCTCGAGCCGCCCCACGCCCTCGCGCCCGACCACGCTCGGGAGCGGCGGCGCACCGGCGTAGTGCGAGCCGGAGGCCAGGGCGAGGTCCACCGGGTTGAGCCCGGCGGCCAGCACCTCCACGACGACCTGGTGCTCCCCGGAGGCCTCCGGTGTCTCGAACTCACCCGGCTCGGGCGTCTCCCCGTAGGCGCGCAGCACGGCAGCTCTCATGGGTGGCGGCTACCCGGAGGTGCGGGGGCTGAGGCGTCGCGGTGACCCACCGCCGCCTTGCCGCCCCACCGAGCTCACGCCGCGAGCTCGACCCTCGGCGTGGTCGCCGGCGGGGAGCGGCGCCGCGAGAACCGCATCACGCCGTCGTCGACCGTGCCGCGGCGCAGCGCCTTGACGTCCTCGGCGTAGCTCATCAGGACGCGCCACGGCCCCTGCTCGCCCTGGCGCGGGAAGCGGTCGAGCGCGCGGACGACGTAGCCGGCCCTGAGGTCGAGCAGCGGTCGCGTCGGCATCTCCGGATCGGGGACCTCCGGGACGGCCGTGTCGCCGCCGGTGGCGTCGAGGTGGGCGAGCAGCCGGCAGAAGTACTCGCAGACGAGGTCGACCTTCAGCGTCCACGACGCGTTCGTGTAGCCGATCGCGTAGGCGAAGTTGGGCACACCGCCCAGCATCATCGACTTGTACGCCACCGTGTCGGGCAGCGAGACCGCCTCGCCGTCGATGACGAGCTCGAGCCCGCCGAACGCCAGCAGGTTCAGCCCGGTCGCGGTGACGACGAGGTCGGCCGGGAGCTCCTGACCCGACGTGAGCGCGATGCCCGTCTTGGTGAACCGCTCGATGTGGCCGGTGACCACCGACGCCTGGCCCTGGCGCAGGGCGCGGAACAGGTCGCCGTCCGGCACGGCGCACAGGCGCTGGTCCCACGGGTCGTACCTCGGCTTGAAGTGGACGTCGACGTCGCAGCCGCTGCCGCGCAGCTGCTGCTCGTTGACCCTGCGGATCAGCCGGCGGACCGCCGTCGGGAAGCGGCGCGCGAGCCGGTAGACGGTGGCCTGCAGCAGGATGTTCTTGCGGCGGACGACCGCGTAGGCGCGCTCCTCGCCGAGCTTGCCCCGCAGCCAGGCGGCCAGCGGGTCCTGCGACGGCACCGGCAGCACGTAGCTCGGCGAGCGCTGGAGCATCGTGATGTGCTCGGTCGCCTCCGCCATCGCCGGGATGAGCGTCACCGCGGTCGCCCCGCTGCCGATGACGACGACGCGCTTGCCGGCGTAGTCGAGGTCCTCGGGCCAGCGCTGCGGATGCACGACCTGACCCCGGAAGTCGTCGATGCCCGGGAGCTCCGGCGTGAAGCCCTCGTCGTAGCGGTAGTAGCCGCTCGCGCTGAACAGCCAGCCGGCGGTCATCGCGAACGTCTCCCCGGTGCCGGTGCGCTCCACCTCGACCGTCCACCGCGCCCGCTCGCTGGACCACTCGGCACGGACCGCCCGGTGATCGAAGCGGATGTGGCGGTCGATCCCGCTTCCCTCGGCGGTCTCGCGGATGTAGCCGCGGATCGCCTCGCCGCCGGCGAGCGCCGTCGCCTCCGTCCACGGCCGGAAGGCGTAGCCGAAGGTGTGCAGGTCCGAGTCCGAGCGGACGCCGGGGAACCGGAAGAGGTCCCAGGTGCCACCGATCGCGTCACGCGCCTCGAGGATCGCGTAGGACCGGCCGGGCTGCTTGTCCTGCAGGTGCCACGCGGCGCCGATGCCGGAAAGACCGGCCCCGATGATCAGCACGTCGACGTGGTGGTCTGCGGGCACGGTGTCATCCTGCCCGCCCAGGGCCGTTCCGCGACGCGCGGGGCCGGCCTGCCCGCGCCTCGCGGGAAGGGAGGGAGCGGGAGGTTTGCCGCCCGGCCTGCCGGGGGAGCCCGGTGGCCCATGCACAGGGTCGTCCTGCCGGGTGTCGCCGTCGTGTTCTTCCCGCGCGCGCTTGTGAACGCCTTCGTCGTGAACGCCGACGACGTCCTCACGCTGGTCGACACGGGAACGCCCGGTGGCGCCTCGTCGATCCTGGCCGCCATCCGCGCCCTGGGCCGCGAGCCCTCGGAGGTGGGGAGGAT
>CALMNS010000777.1 GCA_937871635.1 uncultured Solirubrobacter sp. | reverse complement strand
CCGGCTCGAAGCCCACGATCACGCGCTCCGAGCCGGCCGCCGGTGCGGCGAGCGCGAGCGTAAGGAGGACGGTGGACAGGGCGAGGCGCATCCCCTCTGTGATCGGCGCGCCGCGCCGCACCGGGAGCGATCCGCGCCGAACTGGCCGGACGGCGGCGGCCAGCGGGTACCGTTCGGCCCATGAGCTCCCCCGTCTCCGCCCCGGTCGAGGCCGCCGTTCCCGCCGATGTCCTCAAGCCGGACCACGGCGCGCGCTCCCGCCACTTCATCTTCTCCGACTTCCACGAGGACCTGCGCGAGTCGATCGGGGCGTTCGTCACCAAGGAGCTCCAGCCCCACGCGGAGGAGTGGGAGGAGACGACGTTCCCGGACTGGGTGTTCAGGCGGATGGGCGAGCTCGGCTTCCTCGGGCTGAGCTACCCGGAGCAGTACGGCGGCCAGGGCGGGGACTACTTCTGCAACCTGGTCCTCGCCGAGGAGCTCACGAAGTCCGACTCGGGCGGGCTCAACATGGGCGTCGCGGTCCACACGGACATGGCCACGCCGCCCATCTTCCTGTTCGGGACCGAGGAGCAGAAGCAGGAGTACCTGGTGCCCTCGATCAAGGGGCAGAAGATCTCCTCGCTCGGCATCACCGAGCCCGACGCGGGCTCCGACGTCTCCGCCATCAAGACCCGAGCGGTACGCCAGCCCGACGGCGACTACGTCATCAACGGGGCCAAGACCTACATCACCAACGGGCACCGCTCGGACTACATCGTCCTCGTCACCAAGACGGACCCCGACGCGGGCGTCGGCGGCTTCACGCTCTTCCTGGTCGACATGGACGCCCCCGGCGTCGTTCGCGAGCAGCGCCTGCAGAAGCTCGGCATGCACGCGTCGGACACGGCGCTGCTCGCCTTCCAGGACGTCCGCGTGCCGGCCACCGCCGTGCTCGGCGAGGTCGGCAAGGGCTTCTACCACATCATGTGGGAGCTCCAGGGCGAGCGGCTGATCGGCGCGGCGGGCTGCGTGGCGGGCGCGCAGCGGGCGTTCGACAAGACGCTCCGGTACGCGATGGAGCGCAAGGCGTTCGGCCGCCAGATCGGCAAGTTCCAGGTCACCCGCCACAAGTTCGCCGAGATGGCGACCAAGATGGAGTCGGCCCGCCAGATGGTCTACGCGACGGCCTGGCGCTTCGCGAACGGGGAGTACCCCGTCCGCGAGATCTCGATGGCCAAGCTCCACGCCGCGCGCATCGCCGTCGAGGTCGCCGACGAGTGCATCCAGATCCACGGCGGCGCGGGCTACATGAAGGAGTACGGCATCGAGCGCGCCTGGCGGGACCTGCGGCTGAACCGCATCGGGGCGGGCACGGACGAGATCATGCTCGACGTCATCGGGCGGTCCTACGGGTTGTAGGGCGCGGTCCGGGGCTCGGCATCGGCATCCTCCTCGACGCCACCGTCGTGCGCGCCCTCATCGTCCCCGCGCTCGTCACCCCGCTCGGGCCATGTCGGGCGTGCCCCTCAGGATCTGGGGATCGGCAGCTCGCGGAGCGGGTCGCCGCCGTCGATGAAGAGCCGAGCGTCGACGGTGGTGGCCAGGGCGATGCGCTGCAAGGCCCGCTCGCCTGCGACCGGATGACGCCCGTCGAGGGCGCCGACGCGGACAGCGAACACGAGGTCGTAGGGCTCCTCGTCGGGGTGGAGGGTGAGGTCCTCAACCGCGGTGTGGCGGACGTCCATCCGTCCTGCGGCGATCTCGTCGGCGGCAGCGGCTCGGGCCTGGGCGACGGCGGCTCGGGACCGGTCGATGGCGAGGAGGTGGCCCGTGGTGAGTCGGGCGGCCACGGCACGGGCGGCGGCTCCGGGCCCGCATCCGATCTCGAGGACGCGTGAGTCCGGCTGGAACGGCAGCGCGGCGACGATAGCCGACAGGCGCGGTGAGAGGCGCGTCATCGGGTCCGGTTCCGCACGCCGTGCTCGGGGCTCCAGACCGCGATGGCGTTGAGGGGGTGGGCGTCGGAGAGCATGCGGGCAACGGTCGAGCACGACGGCCGCTCCGTCGAGCAGGATGCCGAATTCGATCAACCTGCCCGACGACGGGTTGTAGGTGCGCGGGCCGCCGGTCGGCGCCGGCGGGAGGCATCCGCGTCCTGTCGGGCGCACGTCGGTGTAGGAGCCGGCATGGCCGTCCGTCCTCTGTCGTGGTCCCGCGCCGCTATCCCGGTCCTCGTCGGCGCCGGTCTGATCGGCGGGCTGTACATGCCGGCGGTCTTCGACGTGGCGGCCGGCGACGGCGAGGGTTCGCCCGGGCGCAGAGGCCGCCCTCGCCGGACGGCAGAGTCATGCTGACCACGCTCCCGCGGAGCCGCTGATCGCGAGGAGGACCGCCAAGGCGAGCAGCACAAGCGCGCCCGCGAGGAGCCGTCCTGCCGATCGGCGATCGGCGACCGCCACGCCGGCGCCGAGCGCCACGAGGCCGAGCGCGAGCCACGAGCGCCATGGAAAGAAGGTCGACCGTCGCACCGAGCCGTCCGGCAGCGTCGCCACGCACTCCTGGGTGCCGGGTGGCCAGATCTGCGCGCCGACCCGGGAGCTCGATCCCTCCGGCAGCTCGAGGACGCAGCTCGTGCTCGACGCTTCGCCAAGCGGCCCGATGACCCACAGCCACGCGAACCCCACCACGAAGACCACGCCCGCCCACGCCGCCGCGGGCGACGGAGCGGAGACGCGCGCTCGAGGTCCCGGAGCGGCCGGCGCGTCGACGTCGCCGGATGCGGCGACGGTCAGGACCTGGGCTGGACAAGCGACCGGATCAGCAGGAGCAGGCCGACGACCCCGAGCGCCAACAGCGCGACTCCGAGCAGGACCCAAAGCGCCTGCACGAGCCGCCGGAGCCAGACCGGCCGCGCGGGCGCGAGCCCCGCGACGTTACCGGCGAAGGACGCGGCCACGTCGAAGAGGAAGTCGACGAGTGCCACACCGCCTGAGGCTAGGCGACGCCAGATCACCCCGGTTAGGCTCGAAGCCATGCCAGAAGGCCCCGGACGGGCGGGAGGCTTGCCGAGCAGCCGCGAGAAGTACAGCGCCCGCCAGATGGCGCCGTACGTCCTCGCCTACGTCGTCCTCGGCGCCTTTGCGCCTCGCCTCGTCCACTTCGGGGTGCGCTTGCGCGGGCGTCGGCTGGCGCTCGTCACCGTCGCTCATGCGACCTTCAAGTTCGCGGTGCTGCAGTGGCTCGCACCGTGGGCGCGCCGGCACGCCGCGCGGGCGGAGGCGGCTCGCGAGGAGCTGGCCGCGGAGCTCGGACGGGAGCCGACCCAGATCGAGGTCATGGAGCGGCTCGGCTACGAGACGCCCTGAGAGGGCTCACCGCAGCAGGCTGCGCTCCGCCGTCGCGATGAGCATCGCGGCGATCCGGTCGACGGACATCCCCCGGCCGGTGTAGAGCAGGTCGAACCCGTCGAAGCTCGAGAGGAGCCAAAGCAGGTCGGCGGCGTCGTCGACGGTGACCTCGGGACGTAGGAGGTCCTGCTCGGCGAGCCCCCGGGCGAGCCGGGCCATCCCGCGGGCCCGGTCCTGCTCCATCCGGCGCATCGGCTCGCCGGCGGTGTCGTGGTCGAGCAGCGCCATCGAGTAGAGGGCGCGCTGGACGTCGCGGTGGACGGCGTAGATCCCGACCACGGCGCGAAGGCCTTCGCGGAGGACCTCGCGCGCGTCGGGATCCTGGATCGCCTCGAGCAGCCGGGCGTATCCGGCCCGCTCCATCAGGTCGTTCCCGAGGGCCTCGAAGAGCCCGGCGCGCGAGCCGAAGATCGCGTAGATGGTCGACCGTGCCACCCGGGCCCGGCGGGCGACGTCGTCGAGGCCGACCGGCTGGGCGGGCGCCTCGCGCAGGCGCCCGTACACGGTCTCGAGGATCCGGCGGCGGGTCTCCTCGGCCGCCTCGGCGCGGAGGCGCAGCTCGTACTTGCGCTCGGCCACGCGCCGCATCCTAGGCCTTCGCTTGACATGGCGTCCGGTGAAGTACACTCTGTCCGGTGAAAGACAACGCGTCGGACGAAAGGCGCAAGATGACGAACGAACCAGCCCTGGATGAGAGGCCGGTCACCCGGGCGATGCTCCGCTACACGGTCAAGCCCGACCGTCTGGCGGAGCACCTGAGGCTGCTCCGCGCGGTCTACGAGGAGCTCGGGTCCACTCGGCCCGACGGCTTGCGCTACGCGACCTTCCAGCTCGAGGACGAGGTGAGCTTCGTGGAGCTGGTGACGGGAGCTGACCTGCCGGGTCCGCTGTCGCGCTCGGAGGCGTTCCGGCGCTACCGCGCGGACCTCGACGCGCGGTGCGTCGAGCGCCGCTTCGACGAGCCCAGCGCCGTCGGCTCGTTCGGCTTCCCGGACGCCGACACCGACGCCGACGCCGGGCCCGACCCCGAGCCACCGTTGCGCGTAGGGATCATCGTCGGGAGCACCCGCCCGGGGCGTCACGCCGCCGCGGTGGCCGAGTGGGTCGCGGCGATCGCCGGGCGGCGCGAGGACGCGAGCTTCGAGCTCGTCGACCTCGTCGACTACGCGCTCCCCCACCTCGACGAGCCGCTGCCGCCGCTGGCCGGGGAGTACGCCCGGTCGCACACGCAGGCCTGGGCCGCGACGATCGACGCCTTCGACGCGTTCGTCTTCGTCACCCCGGAGTACAACCACTCGACGTCCGGCGCGCTCAAGAACGCCATCGACTTCCTCTTCGCGGAGTGGAACGACAAGGCCGCCGGGTTCGTCAGCTACGGCGTCGACGGGGGCGTGCGGGCGGTGGAGCACCTCCGCCAGGTGCTGGGCGAGCTCAAGGTCGCCGACGTGCACTCCGCGGTCAGCCTCACCTTCGCCGACGACTTCGAGGGCTACGAGCGCTTCTCGCCGGGGGACGCGCAGGAGGCGGGCGTGACCGGCATGCTCGACGAGCTCGTCGCCTGGGCGACGGCGCTGCGAACGGTGCGGGCGCCCGTGCCGGGGTGAGCCGCCGGTCCCCTACCCTGTAGGCCTATGAGCAGCCACCGTTCCAAGGCCGTCAGCTTGGCCATGATCCCGCTCCTGGCCGCCAGCCTCGCGGCGTGCGGCTCCGAGGAGGAAGAGGAGACCGCCTACTGCGTCAACGAGAGCAACGAGGTGGTCGACGACGACAACTGCGGCGACGACCGCGCGGGCGGCGGCGCCGGCTTCTTCTTCCTCTACGCGGCCGGCGGGTTCGGCCGCGGCCAGCGGATCAGCGGCGGCGGAACGCGCATCCCGTCCACCGACAAGGCCGCGGTGCAGCGCCGCGGCGGCTTCGGCTCGAC
>CALMNS010000776.1 GCA_937871635.1 uncultured Solirubrobacter sp. | reverse complement strand
CCTCCGGACTCGCGACCCGGCCGCCGGCGCTCGCGAGCCGGGCGTGTCCGGCGTCGCGGACGGGGGGCGGCCTCGCGGGCCTCGGGTAGCTCGGGCAGCTCCTGGCGGGCGACGGGGCGCAGGTCCTCCGAGACGGACTGCGCCCAGTCACGCGCGGCGGGGGAGGTCGCGAGCAGCTCGACGGTGGCCGTCCGCTGCGCTCCCTCCTGCTGGCCGAGCAGGTAGTCGGCGATCCGGCCCCGGTCGTCGTCCGGGACGCGCTCGTCCGGGCGCAGGGCTCCGAGCCCGGCCCATGCGCGCTGGCGCACCGCCTCCTCGGAGATGCCGAGCAGGTCGGCCAGCTCCCCGTAGGAGCGCCCCTGCTGCAGGACCAGCTGCAGGACCGCGCGCTGGTCGGGGGCGAGGGACTCGAGCGCCATGCGGCCGCAAGGGTAGTGAACTACGGTCCCGCTCATGGCCACTTCCGCCCTGCCCGAGGACGTCACCGGCTTCGACCGCCTGTACGGGTTGAGGCTCCTCTCCACGACGCCCGAGGAGGTCGTCGCGGAGGTCGAGATCGGCGACGAGCACCTGCAGCCCTTCGGCATCGTGCACGGTGGCCTGTTCGCGGCGATGGCCGAGTCGACCACCTCGCTGGGCACCTATCTCGGCGTCAAGGACGAGGGCAAGGTGGCGATGGGCCTCTCGAACCAGACGAGCTTCCTGCGGCCCGTGTCGGGCGGCACCGTCCGGGCGACCGCGCGCCGCCGCCACCGCGGGAGGACGACCTGGGTCTGGGAGGTCGACGTGACCGACGGCGACGGCAAGCTCTGCGCGCTCGTGCGGATGACCATCGCGGTGCGCGAGGTCCCGGCGTCCGCGTAGGCGTCCTGCCGCGCGCGTCCTCGCGACCGCGCTTACCGCCCCGCGCCCACCACTGTCCCTACCGCGGCCGGTAGCCGTTGGTGATCGGCATGCGCCGGTCGCGGCCGAACGCCCGCGGGGTGATCTTGATCCCCGGTGGCGCCTGGCGGCGCTTGTACTCCGCGCGGTCGACGAGGGAGAAGACCCGGTCGATGGCCGCGGGCGGCAGGCCGGCGAGCTCGAGCTGCTCGCGGTCGGCGTCGTCCTCCACGTAGGCGGAGAGGATCGCGTCGAGCGTGTCGTAGTCGGGCAGCGAGTCCGAGTCCTTCTGCTCGGCGCGCAGCTCGGCGCTCGGCGGGCGGGTGACGATCGACTCGGGGACGGGCGACTCGGGGTCGCGCCGCGCGCGCTCGGCCACGAGCCGGTAGACGAGCGTCTTCTCGACGTCCTTGATCACCGCGAAGCCGCCCGCGGAGTCCCCGTAGAGCGTCGAGTAGCCCACCGAGTTCTCCGACTTGTTGCCCGTGGTGAGGACGAGCCAGCCGAACTTGTTCGACAGGGCCATCAGGAGGTTGCCGCGGATGCGGGCCTGGAGGTTCTCCTCCGTGAGGTCCTCCTCGCGCCCCGCGAAGACGTCGGCGAGCATGGCCTCGTAGGTCTCCATAGCCGGCGCGATCGGGATGTCCAGGCAGCGTACGCCGAGGTTGGCGGCCATCGCCCGCGCGTCGGACTGGGTGCCCTCGGAGGAGTAGCGCGACGGCATGACCACCGCGGTGACCCCGTCGGCCCCGAGCGCGTCGGCGGCGACGAGGAGGACCAGCGCGGAGTCGATCCCGCCCGAGAGCCCGAGCACGGCGTGGCTGAAGCCGTTCTTGGCCACGTAGTCGCGCACCCCGAGGACGAGCGCCGCGTAGACCTCGGAGACCTCGTCGAGCAGCGGGGTCACCTCGCCGCCCAGGTCGCCCGGCTGCGGCGGGACCCGCTCGGGGCGCGGCAGCCGCCCGAGCTGGGTGACCTGGGGGAGCTGGCGCCGCACGGGCGGGCGCAGGCGGGCGTCGCGCAGCCGGGCGGTGATCGCGGCCTGCGGGTCCACCGTCCCGACCAGCAGCGTCTCGGCGAACTGGGGCGCCCGGGCGAGGACCTCGCCGTCGTGGTCGAGCAGGAGCGAGTGGCCGTCGAAGACGAGCTCGTCCTGACCGCCGACGAGGTTGCAGAACGCCAGCGAGCAGAGGTTGTCGCGCGCGCGCTGGACCATCATGAGCTCGCGGCGGATCCCCTTGCCGGCGTGGTAGGGCGAGGCGGAGGCGTTGACGAGCAGGGCGGCCCCGGCGAGCGCCTCGTCCGAGGCGGGCGGGCCCGGCGTCCACAGGTCCTCGCAGATCGTCAGCCCCAGGCGGAGGTCGTCGAGCTCGAGCACCGCGCCGCCCTCGCCGGCCTGGAAGTAGCGCTCCTCGTCGAAGACGCCGTAGTTGGGCAGCACGGACTTGCGGTAGCGGGCGACGACCTGCCCCTCGACGCAGACCGCGAGCGCGTTGTAGACGTCGTCGGCGCGCTCCGGGGAGCCGACCAGGGCGACGATCCCCTGCGCCGCGGCGGCGACGTGGCGCAGCGCCTCCTCGGCGGCCCGCAGGAAGTGCTCCTTGAGCAGGAGGTCCTCCGGCGGGTACCCCGTCACCGCCAGCTCGGGGAAGAGGACGAGCTCCGCGCCGGCGTCGCGGGCCCGCTCGACGTACTCCGTGAGCTTCGCGGCGTTGCCCTCGAGGTCGCCGACCCGGGGATTGACCTGGGCGAGGGCGAGGCGGATGGGGTCGACGCGGCCGGGTGGCATGGCCACGTCCATTCAATCAGCGGCGCCCCGGACGCCCTGACCGAGGTACGCCTCGGCGAACGCCCGCAGGGCGGGGTCCTCCGGGCCGCTGGCCCGCAGCCGGCGACGCCAGGCGAGCGCCTGGATCCCCTCCGCCCGGTCGTCACGGACGAGGAGCACGGATTGCCCGGCGGCGGCGAGCTCGGCGTCGAAGGGACCGGAGACGTCCCGCTGCAGGGCGCGCAGCGCCGGCGGGGGCCGCGGGTCGGGATAGACGAGCACGACGTTGCCGAGCTCGAGCGCGTGGAGGACCTGGTCGTCGGCGAGCGCCCGCGCGTCACGCGGGACGAGGGCCGGCTGGTGCGGGCCGCTCGTAGGGGGGTCCCCGGTGCGGCGGGGCGGCGCGGGCGAGCCG
>CALMNS010000775.1 GCA_937871635.1 uncultured Solirubrobacter sp. | reverse complement strand
CCGCCACCGCCGGCGCCTCCCCCAGCTAGGGCTAGACCCCGAGCTCCTCCGACGCCATCTGGGCGCCCTTCACCCGGTTGGCGATCTTCTGCATGGCGACGTCGCGGGCGAAGTCGGGCGACCCGTGCTTCGGCTTCTCGTCGCGCGAGAACGGCGAGAAGCCGCAGTCGTCCGTGGCGCCCAGCCGCTCCACGGGGATGTACTTGGCGGCGGTGACGAGCTGGTCGCGCACCTGCTCCGGGGTCTCCACGGTCGGGTCCAGCGGGTTGATCACGCCCATGAAGCAGACCTGCGGGATGCCGTTGGCGTCCTCGCGGGAGTACTGGCCCACCATCTGGTAGACGGACTCCTTGTCCTCCTCCGACGCGCACTGGATGAGGAAGTAGCCCGCGTTGAGCTGGAACATCTTCGACAGCAGCTTCTCGTAGGGCACCTCCTTGGAGTGCACGGAGTCGTTGTCGCCGCCCGGACAGGTGTGGATGCCGATGTTCTTGCGCTCCTCGGGCGAGAAGCGGTCGATGACGCGGTTGTTGAGGTCGATGAAGTCCTGGAGCATGTCGTTGTTCGTCCAGGGGTTGCGCGAGTCGTTCTTGTTGGCCAGGCGGCCCTCGGTGAAGTCGATCGAGACCCGCTGCGCCCCGGCGGCGAACGCCTGGCGGATGTCCTTCTCGACCTGGTCGCAGAGGTCGTCGAGGAACTGGTCGCGCGAGTAGCCCTCGATCTCGCCCTCGAGCGGATAGAGCAGCATGAGCATCGACGGAGCGATGACCGCCTGCTTGACCGGCTTGGAGGCGATCTGCTTGTTCTTCTCCACGAACTCCGCAGCGAACGTCTTGTACTTGAACGGGCCGCCGGTCAGGCGCGGGAGCTGGCGGTGATGCCCGTCGTCGAAGATCGCGAAGTACTGGCCGTCGCCCGCCAGGTTGTCGGCCAGG
This sequence comes from uncultured Solirubrobacter sp., assembly GCA_937871635.1. Lineage (GTDB taxonomy): Bacteria > Actinomycetota > Thermoleophilia > Solirubrobacterales > Solirubrobacteraceae > JACCYI01. The sequence goes on along the minus strand of CALMNS010000775.1, from coordinate 4,336 downwards.
CCGGTGCCGGCCAGCGTGTCGGTGATCGGGTAGGTCGCGAAGCTCGACTCGCGCTGCTCGCCGTCGGTGACGTAGGTCTCCCCCGTCTGCTCGAGGCGCTTGATCGAGTCGGCGGCCGCCTCGTCCTGGAGCTTCTGGAGGTCCTCGAACGTGATCTTGCCGTCGTCGAGGTCCTGGTAGGCCTGCTGGAGCTTGATCGGACGGGGCAGCGATCCGACGAGCTCGGTGGGGATGGGCACCTGGAGGTCTCCTCCTATGGAATTGCGGTCTGTCAGTAGTCGTACCCGACTTTCTGGAGTCGACGCGCCGGTGTGCGGCGTGGCGAGGTCTCCGAACCCGGGCGCCAGGCGGGCCGGCCCGCGCGGAATGGGTAGTGGAGGCCGATGTTCTTCTTCTTCTCGAACCGGCTCGGGTGCCTGCCCTCCCTCCTGCTCTCCGCCCTGATCACGGGGATCCTGCTCCTGATCCTCTTCGTGCTCTGAGCGATCCCTATAATCCCGGCCTCGCGCGGATGTAGCTCAGTTGGCTAGAGCGTCTGCTTGCCATGCAGAAGGTCGAGGGTTCGAGTCCCTTCATCCGCTTCGCGTCAGGTCGCCGGTAGCGCCACTTCAGGGGCGCCGGGGCCTTAAGCCGATCGTCCGAAGGTCGTCGTCCGGCACGAACGTCTGACCATCCACCCAGGAGACCCATGGGATCGACCGCGCTCACCCGTCCCAGGCAAGGCAAGCTCATCGCCGGCGTGTGCGCCGGCATCGCCCAGCGCTACGGGCGCTCGGCGGGCCTCGTCCGTGGCCTCTTCGTCCTCTCGCTCCTGCTGCCCGGCCCGCAGATCCTCCTCTACGCGGCACTCTGGGTCCTGCTGCCGAGCGAGTAGTTGGCCTAAGGGCGTCCGCTACCGGCTGGTATCACGCCGAGAAGGGGGAGCGCGCAACGCGGCACGCCGTGCCGCAGTCGGCAGCGAACAGGCCACCCGAGTGCGGCCCTTTTCGCGCCCGTCGTGCTCGCGTCGAAGGTGGGCCGAGGCGCCGCGCTCGAGCTACTCGAACTCGCCCGGCCCGTTGACCCGCCCGGCCTCGGCCCGCTGCGGCTGGATCTGCTGCCACGGCACCTCGAACTGCAGCACCTGCTTGGTCGAGCGCTTGATCGCCCACAGGGTCGGCTCTGCGGAGCTGAGGTCCCACGCGATGCCCTGGCCCTCGACGCCGGGGAGCTTGACGGTCGCGATCCAACGAAGCTTGGACCCCGCCACGGGTAATTCCATCACGTACGCCTCGCCGAGATCGTGCCCGGTGAGCCACAGCCGACCGTCCGGCCCCCACGAACCGCCGGAGTTGCTCATGGGGCGGAAGCGGTCGAGTATCTCCTTCGGGATGGTGTAGCCCTCAGCGACTGAAAGGTCCTTGTCGAGCCTCACCACCTGCGTGTTCTCCGTCTTGCCGTAGGGCTCGGTGTCCCCGGCGGGAACCCGGTCGTAGTTCGCGAACCCGGCCCACCAGCTGCCATCCGGCGCCTTGTCGACCCACGTCAGCGAGCCGCGATCGACGCCGAAGCTGTGCGTTCCGACGTGCTCCATCGACCTGGCGTTGAAGACCTCGATCGAACTCTCCATCGGCCGGTCGTTGTAGTTCGAGTGGGCCGTCCAGAGCTTGCCCCGATGGACGGCGCCGCTGTCGAGGTGTTCGAACGCCGGCCCACCCGCGAACTGGAGAACCGGCTCGCCGCTCTGACGATCATGCTTGGTGACCGTCGTGTTATCGACCGCGTAGAAGTGCGAGCGGTCGACGCCCACACCCTGGTTGGCGTCCGGTGCGTCGTACGTGCGTAGGAGCTGGGCTTCGAGCACCTGCGGATCGCCGGTGGGAGCCACCTGCGCGGAGCCCGGCACCACGAACCCGAAGGCGGCTACCACCGCCACGATCACTCCGATGACAACTCGCTTGTGTACCACGAGCACGACCCCTGTCCGTTGACTGCGACGGAGGATGGCCGCCGTCACGGCAAGCGAGGTTGCCCTTCGGTGAAACCGGGCGGCGCGGAGCGCGATCCGTTCGCCGGCGGCGTAGAGGTTCTCCGGCTCCTCGAGCGGCAGCCTCTCCCCCACTTCACCGACCTGTCTCCTCCGCGCGAGGAGACAGGCGCGATCAACACGGCGCGCTCGACGTCCAGCGCGTCCATGGTTTCCAGAACAGCCGCCCGGGGCGGCGAGTACCCCGAATCGTCGGGTGCAGCACCCGCCGTCGCCGAAAAGGGGCGCGGAGGTCTGATGAGGCGGCACCGGTCCGGCCGAAGGGCAAGCCCCGGCCACCGTCGGCCGACCGGCACGGAGCTCTCATTGCACGACCGCCTCGGCGATCATGCCCTTGGCCAGGTGGGGCGGGCCGCCCGCCCGGTCGGTGAGGAAGCAGATGAGCGCGTACTTGCCGCGCTTGAGCCGGAGGTCGGCGACCTGGGCGTTGCCGCCCTCCAACGCGGCCGTGCGAAATGCGCGTGCGAAGTCGACCGGGGGCGGTCCGGTCGGCTCGCCCTCCGCGGCGAAGAACGCCTTCGCGTCGGCGAACGTCGTGCCGGGGTTGTAAGGGAACGCGATGACGTGATGGGGCTGTCGGCCCGCGTTGCGAAACCCGACCCGCACGCGACCGGCTCGCAGCCCGCGAGTCGTGAAGCCGTAGTCGCGGGCGATCACGGTGCCTCGGGTACGCGGCAGCTTGGCCCTGGTCGGCCTGCCGGTCACCTCGAGCTCCGTGATGGCGCCCGACTCGGCGTAGGACTTGACGTCGTCGCCTTCGGGCTCGTCCGTGTCCACGATGAAGTAGCGCCCGGGCTGCAGGCGCTGCACGGTCCTGCCGGGGGCACTGCCGTCGGTCTGGCCCACGCCCCCGGCGAGGGACGCCCACTCCGGGATCGCCGACTCGTGGCTGGCGATCACGGCGAGGACTTCCTTGGCCGTCTGGTTCCCCTCGACGCGGATGAACTGCGCGTCATGGGTGACCCGGCCGGCGGGGACCGTGAGCGTCAGCTGGACGAGGCCGGCGCGGACGGTCTTCGGTGCGCGCAGCGCCCACTTGCCCGAGCCTTGCTTGGTCACCTTGAGGGCCACGTTGGTCGGGGTGCGGCCGGATGCCGCCGATGCGACGGAGGCGCCGTCGTCGTCGCCGCCGCCGCCGCCGGGGATTCCGAGCACGGCCGCCGCCGCAGCGGTCGTCCCGAGCGCGGCGAAGAGCTTGGTCCTCATGTCATGACCTCCGCAGCGCCGAGCTGGCGCAGCATCGACAGGTCGTCGCGAACCATCCAGTGCTCGGCCAGCCGGCCGTCGGCCACCCGCCAGATGTGAACATGGTCGGTCTCGAACCGGCGGCCGGCCGCGTCGATACCCAGGACGTCGCCGGTGCACGTGGCGGCGAACCGGACGCGCGCGACCACGCGGTCGCCGGACGCGATCAGGTTCTCGATGGTCGTCTGGGCGTCGGCGAACTGCTCGCGAGACCACACGAGCGACGCGCGGACCCCGTCCTGGCCCGAACCGGGGTCTGGGCCGGCGTGCTCCCGGTGGTCGGGATGGACCAGCTCGTCGACGACGCTTTCGTCGCCGGCGTCGAACGCGGCGAGGATCCGCCGTGCGAGCTCGATGTTCGTGGTGTCGTTCATGACCGCCACCATCCCGCCGCGACCTCGCGCCCCGCTACGGGGATCGACCCTAGACTTCGACCCTGTGGCCGCCACTCCGGCGCCGGCCGAGACCCTGTACGAGCGGGCCCGCGAGATGGCGCGGATCACGGGTCGTCTGGGGGAGGCCTGCGCGGGCGCGGGTGGCCTGACCGTCATCGAGGGGCCGGCCGGGATGGGGAAGACCCGGCTGCTCCACGAGCTGCGCACCCGGGCCGAGGCGCGCGGAATGACGGTCCTGACCGCGCGCGGCTCAGAGCTCGAGCAGGGCTTCGCGTTCGGGGTACTGCGCCAGGCGCTCGAGCGGCCGCTGGCCGAGCTCGACGCCGCAGAGCACGCGGCCATCACGACCGGGCAAGCGGCGCATGTGCTTCCGCTCTTCGACCCGGAGCTCTCAGCCGCCAGCACGGAATCGCTCCTGCACGGGAGCTTCTGGCTGCTGGCGAACCTGGCCGAGCGGCGGCCGGTCGTGCTGGCGGTCGACGACGCGCAGTGGGCCGACGAGTCGTCGCTGATGGCGCTCGGGTACCTCGCGCGCCGCCTCGAGCAGCTGCCGGTTGCGCTCGCCGTCGGCACGCGGCCGGTGGAGCCCGGGCTCTCGCGCGCACTGGTTGCGCTCGTCACCGACGCCGGGGCGGAGCGGCTCGCCCTCGGGCCGCTCGGTCCGGACGCG
>CALMNS010000774.1 GCA_937871635.1 uncultured Solirubrobacter sp. | reverse complement strand
ACCCTGCTGCTCTACGCCGTCGCCGGCTCGGCCGGCGTCCCCTGGTTCTCCGACGGCAGCTCCGGCCTCGGCGGCCCGACCTTCGGCTACATCCTCGGGTTCGTCCTCGCCGCCGCCGCCGTCGGCGCGCTCGCCGGCCGCGGCGGCGACCGCACCGTCCTGCGCACCATCGGCTCGATGCTCGTCGGCACGGTGATCGTCTACCTGATCGGGATCCCCTGGTTGATGGCGGCCACCGGCCTCGACCTGGACGCCGCGATCGCCGTTGGCGTCACCCCATTCCTGATGGGCTCCATGGTCAAGATCCTCCTCGCCGCCGGGCTGCTGCCCACCGCCTGGCGGCTCGTCGGCCACTGACCCTGACGATGCCCACCGTCGAAGCCCACATCACCGGCACCGTCTGGAAGCTCGAAGTCGAGATCGGCGACACCATCGAAGAAGGCGACACCGTCGCCATCCTCGAATCCATGAAGATGGAAATGCCCGTCGAAGCCGAGGACGACGGCACCGTCACCCAGATCATGGTCCAAGAAGGCCAATCCGTCTCCGAAGGAGACCCACTGGTCATCCTTGAGTAGCACCGGGCGCTCGCGCGCGACGTCGGCGCGGCGGCCGAGCCACGTTGCTCCCGAACCGGCACCGTCGCCCGCGCCGCTCCACGTCGCTTCCGGCGGTCGATCGGCGCTGGTCTCCCCGTCCGGGCTGCTGATCCGCAGCAGCACCCGGTCGCCCGGGCGTGAGGTGGCGAGGCGCTCGATGCCCATGACGATCCGGTACTCGAGGCCGTACTTGCGGCTGGCCGCCGGGGTGGTCGCCACCAGCGTGTCGCCGTCGCCGGCGACCCAGACCGGCGTGGAGACGGGCTCCCCGGAGCGGCGGAAGGTGGTCAGGGAGACGCAGCGCTCGCCGCGGAGGGCGGTCACGGCGGTCGCCGATGCGGTGGACATCAGCTCACGCCGGGGCCGGGGCGCCGTGCCGCTCGGCGGCGCGATCGTAGTTGAGCCGGAGCAGCGCGACGACGTCGCGGACGTCCGCGTCGTCGACGATGCGGCGGGAGCCCCAGCCGACCTGGCCGGGGAAGACCGGATGGTCGCCGATGCGGCCCTCGGCGTGCAGCGCCGTCCAGGTCGCCTTCGGAAAGGCGATGTGGAGGACGTGATCGCCGTGCAGATGGCCGATCTCACGCCGGCCGAGCCGGAACGACCACTCGCCACGCGACCCGGTGACCGCCTCCACCCCCGGCCAGGCGGTGACGTCGTCGGTGATGGGGGCGTGGGCGCCATGGGGATCGTTCGCGTGCGGCATGGTGGGGCCCCTCGCGCGGTGCAGGCCCTCGCCGTCTCGCTGGCCGTCGATCGGACGAACCTGGTCGGACTGCTCAACGAGCTCGAGACCGCGGGCCTCGTCAAGCGCCGGCGCTCACCCGAGGACCGCCGCCGGCACATCGTCGCGCTCACCGGGCACGGCGCCCACCGCCTCGACGAGGCTGAAGCGGCGCTCGCGGAGGCCGAGGACGACGTGCTCTCCGCGCTCGACGCCGACCAGCGCCGGACGCTCTACGCGCTGCTGCACCAGGCGACCGCCAGTCACGTGATCGAGTGCGCCCTCGACGCGGCGCCCGCCGACGGCGCCGCCCGGGGCGCAGG
>CALMNS010000773.1 GCA_937871635.1 uncultured Solirubrobacter sp. | reverse complement strand
GAGCAGGACTGCGCAGAGGAGCCGGGCCACCGGGGGACGAGGGTACATAGACTCCTCCCCGGCATGGCCTCGGTCGTCGATCTCGAGTCGCGCAAGGGCCGCCGCCGGCGCCGGCGATCGAAGACCGCGCTGGTCCTGGGCGGCGGCGGCTTCACCGGCGGCGTCTACGAGATCGGGGCGCTCCGGGCGCTCGACCTCCTGTCGGTCAACGTCACGGTCAACGACTTCGACGTCTACGTCGGCACGAGCGCCGGCTCCTTCGTCGCGGCCCTGACCGCCAACGGCGTCACCCCGGAGCAGATGATGCGGGTGGTCAACAACCAGGCGCCGCTGCCGTTCCGCGACATCGACCTCAAGACGCTGCTGCGGCCGAACCTCGGCGAGTTCGCCCGGCGCGGCGCCGCGCTGCCGTGGCACGTGGCCCGCACCGTGCGCGAGATCGGCGCCAACATCGGCTCGTTCTCCGTGCTCGACCTGGCCCTGGCGGTCGCCGAGGCGCTCCCCTCGGGTCTCTACTCGAGCGCCGGGATCGAGCACTACCTGCGCGAGGTGCTCGGCGACCCGCACCGCACCGACGACTTCCGCGTCCTGGCGCCCGAGCTCTACCTGGCGGCCACGGACCTCGACACCTGCGAGCGGATCGTGCTGGGCGCCGAGGGGTGGGACGACGTGCCGATCTCGAGCGCGGTCCGGGCCTCCGCCGGCCTGCCGATGGTCTACAAGCCGCACACGGTCAAGGGCCGCGACCTCATCGACGGCGGGATCGTCTCCACCACCAACGTCGACATCGCGGTGGAGGCGGGCGCGAAGCTCATCGTGGTGGTCAACCCGCTCGTCCCCTACGTCAACGAGTTCTCGCGGGAGGTCCCGACCCTCCTGGGCCCCCGCAAGCGGCGCGTGGCCGACATGGGCTTCCCCAAGGTCGGCTACCAGACGTTCAAGCTCATCGCCTACCAGCGCCTGCACGAGATGGCCCGCCAGTGGGAGGAGCGCTACCCGGGGGTCGACATCGTCCTCATCGAGCCCGAGCCCGACGACGACCTGATGTTCGAGACCTCTGTGATGAACTACACATCGCGGGTCGACGTCGCCCGGCATGGTTTCGAGTCGGTGACCCTCAAGCTCGCCAATGACTACGAGAACTTCCAGGCGGTGGCGGCCCGGCACGGGATCGAGATCTCGCCCAGGCGCGTGCGCACCGTGGTGCAGCACTTCGAGCAGGAGAAGGAGACCGGGCGGGCGTGGCGCCGGATCCTCGAGCAGACGACGGGCACCCTGCTGCGGCAGTCGGCCGGGCAATGAGCCCGGGCGGGGAGCGGCTCCCCGGCCCGCACCTGCCCCGCTTCCTGCAGGGCCTGCGGTTCCTGCTCACCGAGCACCGGATGCTCGAGCGCTACCGCCGCCGCTACGGCGACCTGTTCGCGCTCGAGGTCTGGCCGTTCGCGCCGCTGGTGGTGGTCAGCGACCCCGCCGAGGTGCGCCGCATCTTCACGGGCGCCCCCAAGGTCCTGCACGCGGGGGAGGGCAACGGGATCCTCCGCCCGCTCCTCGGGTCGCACTCGGTCCTGCTGCTCGACGAGGAGGAGCACCTGCGGCGGCGAAAGCTCCTGCTCCCGCCCTTCCACGGCGAGCGGATGCGGGTCTACGGCGAGGTGATGCGCGAGGTGGCCGCGCGCGAGGTGGCCGGCTGGCCGCACGGGCGGGCGTTCGCGCTGCTCCCGGCCATGCAGCGGATCACGCTGCGGATCATCCTG
>CALMNS010000772.1 GCA_937871635.1 uncultured Solirubrobacter sp. | reverse complement strand
CCCGAGAGCCGCTGGGCGAGGTAGGTGGCGGCGGAGGTGGTCGCGGTGCGCTCGTACTCGCGCATCTCCGGGAGCACCTCGCTCGACAGGGAGACGTGCACGCCGGGGAGCGCGGCGCGCAGGAGCTCGCCGACCCGCACCTCGTGCGCGGGGTGCAGATAGGCGAAGAGCAGGCAGACCGCCACCGCCTCGACCCCGGCCTCGCCGAGGGCGCGCGCGACCTCGCGCACCTCGTCCTCGTCGAGCGGGGCGAGCTCCCCCCGCGGGCCCATCCGCCCGCCCACCACGTGGCGGTCCTCGCGGGCCACGAGCGGCGCCGGCCGCGGCCGCGTCGGCCGGTAGAGGGACGGCCGGTCCTGGCGCGCGATCTCGATGAGGTCGCGGAAGCCCTCCGTGGTGACCAGCGCGCAGCGCGCGCCGCGCCGCTCGAGCAGCGCGTTCGTGGCCACCGTCATCCCGTGGGCCAGCGTCCCGACCCTCGCAGGATCCACGCCCGACGCCCGGATCCCGGCGAGCACCCCGGCGGACTGGTCGGCCGGCGTGGAGGGCACCTTGGCGGTGGTGATGCGGCCGCCGTCGAGGACGACGACGTCCGTGAAGGTGCCGCCGACGTCCACGCCCACCCGCATCCCGCCGGTCTCCACGCCCACGCCCATCCCGTCTACATTCCGTCCGCCGATGGCGACCGGGGTGGGGTTCATCGGGCTGGGGATCATGGGCTCGCGCCAGGCCGCGAGCCTGCGCCGGGCGGGGTTCGAGCTGACGGTCTACAACCGGACGCGGGAGACCGCCGAGGCGTGGGCGGCCGAGCACGGCGGTCACGTGGCCGGCTCGCCGCGCGAGGTGGCCAGACGGTGCTCGCGGGTGATCTGCATGGTGGTCGACGCCGAGCAGGTCGAGGCGGTCCTGCTCGGGCCGGAGGGCGCCGTCGAGGGCGCGCGCGACGGCGCCGTGTTCGTCGACATGTCGACCATCGGGCCGGGCGCCGCGGTGGCGATCGGCGAGCGGCTCGCCGACCGGGGGGTCGCCTTCGTCGACGCCCCCGTGACCGGGTCGGCCCCCAAGGCCGCCGACGCGACGCTGACGATCATGGTCGGGGGCGACGACGCGCACGTCGAGGCGGTCACGCCGCTCTTCGAGGCGATGGGCGAGCTCATCGTCCGCGCCGGCGCGCTCGGACAGGGCCAGGCGGTCAAGGTCATCAACCAGGCCGTGGCCGCCGTCAACTGCGCCACCCTGGCCCAGGCCCTGGTGGTGGGGCGCCGGACGGGCGTCGACCTCGACGCCCTGGTGCGGGTGATGGGCGCCGGCTCGGGCGGCTCGAGGATGCTCGACCTCAAGGCGCAGCCCATGCTCGACCACGACTTCGCGCCGCTGTTCAAGCTCGCGCACATGCTCAAGGACGTCCGGCTCTGCCTCGACGCCGGCGCCCAGGCCGAGGTGCCGTTCCCCGCCGCGGCCGCGGCCGGGGAGCTCTACACGGCGGCGATGGCCCGGGACCTGGGCGACCGGGACTTCGCCGCGGTGCTCGAGGCGGTGGAGGGCCTGGCCGGCGTGCGCGTCTGATCGCGCACAACCGCTTTATCTTCCGAACACCGCAGCTTGCAGGGAGATTATGCGATTCCGGCCGCTTGTGCATAGGATGCCGGTCCAGCGGGCAGCCCGCGCGGCTGCAGCTGTTTCCCCGTCGTAATCAACTCAGTTAGGCCCCTCCCTTATGCCGATCGCCTTCAAAGAATGGGCAGTGACCGTGCGCGCGCTCGCCGAGGGCGAGCAGCTCCTCACCCTGCGCAAAGGCGGGATCCGCGAGCCCGGCAAGCACTTCTCCGTCGAGCACGAGCGCTTCTTCCTCTATCCGACCTTCGACCACCAGCGGTCCGACCTCGTCCGCGAGTCCCACCGGCCCGAGCTGCGGCGGGCGCTCGAGGAGGGGGTCTGGGCCGACGGCGAGCCGCCCGCCCATGCGCTCGACCCCGCCGGGCCCGACCGCGTCGCGCAGCCCGACCGGGTCCGCATCCGGGCCTGGGCCGAGGTGGCCGGCTCCTACACGGTGACCGACCGCCGGGCGGTCGACGCCCTGTCCCCGTTCTACGTCTGGACGCCGGACTACGCCGAGAAGCGGCTGGCCTGGAAGCGGCGCCATCCGCTGCACATCCTGCTGCTGCGCACCTACCGGATCCCGCGCCCCGTCACCGTCAAGGTGCGCGACGAGTACGGCGGCTGCCGGTCGTGGCTCGAGCTCCATCGCGAGCTCCCGTTCGAGGGCACGCCCGTCCTCTCCGACGAGGAGTTCGACCGCGCGTCGGAGGAGATCGCGGGGATCGCCGAGTCCGACGGCGCCCCGGCGCTGGCCTGACCGGCCGATCGTCCTGGCCCCGATCCACCGATCGTCCTGACCCGCGGCCGGGCGCGTGCGCCCGGCCGCCCGGTCCTGCGGGCGCTCAGCCCGCGATGACGTGGCCCGTCGCGTTGCACTGCGACGTGCCGACCTCGTTGGCGGCGATGGTGCCGGTGGCCACCCCGCCGGCCAGCGTGTCGTGGACGAAGTGGGTGACGTTGATGTTGCCGGTCCCGGCGGCCAGGAGATCGAAGGTGTCGCCCGGATCGAAGGTGTCGTTCTCGAAGTCGGCGCCGAGCGGGGTCGCGTAGTCGGCGTCGGTGGCCACGAACGCGTAGATCGAGCCCTTGCTCGTCGTCGTCGCCGTCAGGGCGATCTCGCCGGAGACGCAGCTCGCGGTGATGGTCAGGCCGGCACCGGTGAACACGACGGTGGACGCCGCCCCGGCTCCTGCCCGGTAGGCGATCTTCGTGACCCGCTGGCCGCCCACGCTCACCGCGTCGGTGGCGGGATCGCCCGGATCCCCCTTGTCTCCCTTGGCGCCCGCGGGCCCCTGCGCTCCGGTGGCCCCCGTCGGCCCCTGGGGTCCAGTCGCGCCCGCCGGACCCCGCGGTCCGGTGGCGCCGGCCGGGGCCTGGCCCCGCTTGAAGTCCTTCGCCAGGAGCGTTCCGTCCTTGACCTTGCTCGAGCTGACGGCGTTGCTCGCCAGGTCGGCGGCCTTGACGCTCTTGGGCTTGAGCTGGCCTGAGCCGACGCTGTTGCGCGGCAGGGCGACCGCCGCGTAGCTCGTGCCGCCGAGGGCGACGATCAGCGCGATGACGCTGACGACCAGCGAAGGGGATGGGTGGTGATTTCGCATCGGCCGACCCAACCAGGTCGAGCGCCGGCGTGCCAAATTGCAGGTATCCGGAGCCGGCGCGACAATCGCCCGATCGCCTGGCTCGAGACCCCGTCCGCGACGTTCACCGCCCGCCACGACGCCCGCGACGCCGATGACGCGGTCGCCGTGCTCGCCCAGCTCGAGGACGCGCGCGGCCGGCTCGAGGCGCGCTTCGCGACCACGCGGGTCGGCGAGATGGCGGTCGTCCTGCACGGCTCGCCGGCGCAGCTCGACGCCGCCCAGCCCTGGCTGCCGCTGCAC
>CALMNS010000771.1 GCA_937871635.1 uncultured Solirubrobacter sp. | reverse complement strand
CCGAGGAGCCGCCGCAACCGGCCGGCCTTGACGTCCGCCCGGAACTCCGGCGCGCCCGGCTCGTAGGGCCCGACGAGCTCGGCGGCCTGCGCGGCGGTCACCCCGAGCTCGACCCGCCGCTCGTAGATCCGCGCCACCTCCGGGGCGTCGACCCAGCGCAGCTCGTCGCCCGCCCGCACGACGACGCCGTCGAAGATGTGCTCCTTGGCGTTCTCGACCACCCGCTCGACCTCGCCGAGGGCGACGCCGTCGGAGGTGACGACCGGCGTCCCCGGCTCGAGCGCCCCGTAGGCGATCGGCGCGCCGGCCTCGCTCACAGATCCTCCGGCAGCGGCACGTCCTGCGGCGCGCCGCCCACCTCGTCGTCCCACGACCGGAAGGCGACCCCGTCGCGCGACTGGTGCGGCTGGGCGCCGCCGATCGACAGGAAGCGGACGGGCACCTCACCGCGGTTGACGAGCTGCCGGCGCACCTCGGGCGCGACCCGGGCCACGCCGCCCCGCCCGAGCACGACCACCTCCTCGCCGCCACCGCTCTCGATCCATAGCGCGCCCTCGAGGACGACGTAGACCTCCTCCTGGCGCTCGTGGGCGTGGATGCGGCCGCGCTGGCCCGGGGCCAGGTGCATCAGGTTGAGCCCGAAGGACTCGAAGCCGAGCTCCGGCCTGAGGCGCTGGAAGCGCTCCTCGAGGGCCAGGTTGAGCTGTCCGGTGGTGATCCCCGTCTCCATCCGGCCGATCCTAAAGGCCCGCTACGGCGCGGTGACGGCGCCCGGCGGCGCGTCCTCGAGCCCGGCCGCCACCGCCGTCGGCGGGTCGGGCGCGTAGCGCCGCAGCTCGAGGTACTCGCGCACGACGATCTGGATGGCGGCCGCGAAGGGGACCGCGAGCAGCGCGCCCAGCACCCCGAACAGGGCCGAGCCGGACAGGACGGCGACGATGACCAGGAACGGGTTGAGCTGGACGGCGCGCTTCTGGATCTGCGGCTGGATGACCGTGTTCTCCACCTGTTGGTAGACGATGGACCAGATCGCCCAGGCGATGGTGGCCACCGGGAAGTTCGCGAACACGGTGACGATCCCGACCGCCGCCGCCCCGATGGTCGCGCCGACGAGCGGGATGAGGTCGAAGAGCGCGACGAGCACGGCCAGCGGCGCGGCGAACGGCACGTCGAGGATGATCAGGACGATGTAGGTGGTGATCCCGGCCACCGTGGCCTGCGCGAGGGCCCCGGCCACGTAGCCGCCGATCGCCTGCCCGATGCGGTCCGCGGTGCGCTTGAGCCGCCCCTGCTGATCGGTCGGCCGCAGCCGGATCGCCGCGTCGACCCACTGGCGCCCGCTGTTGACCAGGAAGACGGAGAGGATCAGGATCGTGACCAGGGCGAACAGCGAGTTGACCACCGCGAGGCCGAGGTCCGACAGCGTCCCCGCCGCGTCCCCGAACCGGCCGGGCAGCGCGGCGGTCTGCTCCTGGAGCTTGCCCGTGATGTCGTAGTCCTGCTCGAGGCGGTTGAGCGTCTCGTTCTGCCGGATGAAGTCCGAGACCTCGCGGACGTACCTCGGGAGGTCGGCGACCAGCTCGGTGGCCTGCCGGACGATCGTCCCGCCGATCAGCGAGATGATGGTGACGGGCACGGCGATGACCACGAGGTAGACGATCCCGACGGCGAGGCTGCGGCGGCGCACGTAGCGCTCGACGAAGTGGACGGGCCCGGAGAGCGCCACGGCGACGAACCCGGCGATGACCACCCAGGTGATCGGGCGGCGCAGGAGGTACACGAGGTACACCGCCAGGGCGAGGCCGGCGATCAGCAGGACGTTGCGGATGACGATCCGCGGCGGGGCGGCCACGGCGCGAGACTACCCGCGCCGGGGTGACCACGACCGTTTCAGTAGATCGTGTCGTAGAGCCCGACGATCTCCTCGGCGCTCGCCGACCGCGGGTTGAAGCCGGGCGAGCCCGAGTCCAGCGCGGCCTGGGCCATGTCCGCCTTGACCGCGTCGAAGTGGCCGCGCTCGACGCCCAGGCCGCCCAGGGTCGGGACCCCGAGCTCGGCGTTGAGCGCGTCGAGCTCGTCGACGAGCGCCTCTGCGTCCCTGGCGAGCCCCATCGCCTCGGCCAGCTCGGCGTAGCGCGCGGGGGCGCCGGCCAGCGAGAACCGCGTGACGGTGGGCAGGAGCACGGCGTTGCTCAGCCCGTGGGGGACGTGGAAGTGCGCCCCGATCGGCCGGCTCATGCCGTGGACGAGGGCGACCGAGGCGTTCGAGAACGCCGCGCCGGCCAGCGTGGCCCCGAGCATCATCGCCTCGCGGGCCTCGTCGTCGCCGCCGTCGTAGAAGGCCCGGCGCAGGTGCGCCCGCAGGAGCCCGGCGGCGCGGAGCGCGAGCGCGTCGGTGATCGGGTTGGCCTTCGCCGAGACGTAGGCCTCGATCGCGTGGGTGAGCGAGTCCACGCCGACGTGGGCGGTCAGGTCGGGCGGGCAGGAGCGCGTGAGCTCGAAGTCGGCCAGCGCGACCCGCGGCAGCAGGTGGTCGTCGAGGATCATGAGCTTGCGCTCGCTCGCGGCGTCGGTGATCACGGTGACGCGGGTGACCTCCGAGCCGGTCCCGGCGGTGGTCGGGACGGCGATGAGCGGGAGGCCCGGGCGGGGGATGAGGTGGTAGCCCGCGAAGTCGGCGATCGCGCCGTCGTTGGCGGCCATGACGGCGACCGCCTTGCCCGTGTCGAGCGACGAGCCGCCGCCCAGCGCCACCACGCCGTCGGCCTCGTGGGCGGCCAGCGCCGCCAGCCCGGCCTCGACGTTGGCGGTGGTCGGGTCGGGCTGGACCCCGGAGAAGGTCGCCGTGGCGATCCCGGCCTCCGTGAGCCGCTCGGCGATCCGCCCGGCGTGCCCCTGCTCGACGAAGAACGCGTCGGTGACGATCAGGACGCGCGCGAGGCCGAGCCCCGCGGCGACCTCGCCCACCTCGCGGGAGGCGCCGCCGCGGACGATGACGTCCTGCGGGAGGTGGAGCTCGGCGGCGAAGCTCATGCGCCCGGGCCGGACAGCACCTGAGCGATCGCGACCGCTCTGGACCTCCCGCTGGTGGTGATGCGGACCTCCCGGGTGACGGTGGCCATGACCCTCCTCCTCGCTCGGTGCTCTCAGCCAGGGGTGTTCCCCCGCGTGGGGATGGCCACACGGTCGAGCGCCGGACGTGCCGGACGGGACCGGCGGTCGATGGTCAGCCCGCGCCGCCCGCGGCAGAGTGCCCGCCCATGCCCCGCTCGAGCTCCCCTCGTCGCGCCCTCGTGGCCGTCCTCGCCCTCCTGGTCGCCGCGCTGCTCGCGCCGGCCGTCGCCGCCGCCCAACCGCGGGTCGTCGTCGTCGGCACGGGCGGCACGATCGCCGGCGTCGCGCCCGACCGGACGAACCCCATCGAGTACCAGGGCGCCCAGCTGCCGATCAAGGACATGGTCGACTTCCTGCGCCCGGAGGTCGGCGCCGTCGCCGACGTGCGCACCTTCCAGTTCGCCAATCGCGGCTCGGGGGCCTACTCGATCGCCGACTTCCACGCGCTGACGCTCGCCGTCGAGGAGCAGCTCCGCAGCGCCGACGCCGCCGTCGTGACCACGGGCACCGACACCATGGAGGAGTTCGCGTACTGGCTCGACCTGACCGTGCGCAGCGCGAAGCCCGTCGTGCTGACGGGGGCCATGCGACCGTGGACGGCCATCTCCTCCGACGCGCAGATCAACCTCTTCAACTCGATCCGCCTGGCCGCCAGCGGCCGGACGCGCTGCTTCGGCTCGGTCGTGATGATGAACGACGAGATCCACGCCGGGCGCGACGTCACCAAGACGAGTACCACGCGGACGGACACCTTCTCGAGCCGGCGCAAGGGCGAGCTGGGCTACGTCGACGGCCCGAGCATCCGCCTCGATCGCTCGGTGCCGCGCCGCGAGCTGTGCGCGGACCGCTCCCGGTGGCGCACCCCGTTCGATCTGAGCGCGATCCCCGTCATGGCGCTGCCGCGGGTCGAGATCGTCAAGAGCTACCAGCAGGCCGGGCCGGAGGCGATCACCGCGTTCGCCGACGCGGGGGTGAAGGGGATCGTCACCGCGGGTACGGGCGCGGGCGGGATCTCCTCGGCGATGGGCGCGGCCCGCACGGCCGCCGTCGCCAAGGGCGTGACCTTCGTCTCCACCTCGCGGACGGGGTCGGGCCAGGTGACCGGGACGAGCTCCACGCCGGGGATCGTCCGTGGCGGCGACCTGCTGCCCCAGAAGGCCCGGCTGCTGCTCCTGCTCTCCCTCGCCGCCTCCGGCGACCCGGCGACGGTCGCCGACTACGTCACCCGGTACGGCAACCCGGAGTTCAGCGCCCCGGTCGACGACTGAGCCGATCGGGGACCTTCGCCTACAGTGTCATCGTGGACACCGGAAGCGAGTTCCTGACTGCGGTGCGCACCGGCGGATCGCCCTCCGATCCGCGCGAGAGCTCGGCACCGGGACTCGACGCGCTGCCGGCGCCCGAGCGCAGCTCGGCGATCGAGCCGCCGTCCGTGCCCGACGGGACCTTCGTCAAGGTCAACCCCGACGATCACCCGCTCCCACGGGCCTGCGAGGTCACCGTCAACTTCCAGGACTACCACCGCTCGAGCTCGAAGCTCGGCCGGTTCGGGAAGATCGTGGGGATCGACACCGAGGGCGGCGAGTACCTCGTGATGCTCGACAACTTCGAGTGCCTGGCCGCCCCGATGCGGCGCGTCGAGTGGCGCAAGGTCGCGACCTGAGCTAGGCGCCCGGCCCGCCGCGCACCTCCGCGCTGTGGCCGCCGCCCTCCTCGCCGCCGCCGGCGAGCTCGGCGATCAGCACCGTCGAGCCGAACACGAAGGCGACGGCGGCCGCGATGCCGACCGTGCGCGGTGAGAGGCCGCCGTGGATGCCGGTCTCGTGGACGACGGCGTGGCCCTTGCCGCGGGCGATCAGCCAGCGGTTCAGCGGGAACGCGACGGTCCCGGCGATGACCAGCGCGAAGGCGAGCGCGCCCCAGAAGAGCACGTCGTCGACGCCGGACTCCATGGCGCCCGGGATGAGGAGCATGATGCCGTTGTCGACGAGCTCCATGAGCGCGATGCTCGCCGTGTCCGAGGCGAACGCGATCGGCGCGACGACGCCGAAGGCCAGCCCGGCCCGCAGCAGCGGCAGGCTGGTCAGCGCGTAGCCGAACAGGAAGGCCAGCGCGACCGCCAGGGCGATGGTGCCGAGGTCCGAGAACCCGAGCGCCGTGCCGATGACCATCCCCAGCACCTCGCCGATGGCGCAGCCCGTGAGGCAGTGCAGCGTGGCGCTGAGGGCGACGCTGGTCAGCGCTCGCCCGGAGGCCGGCAGCTCGTGGTGGTGGGCGTGGTCGTGGGCGTGGGCGTGTTCCATGGTGGCCCTCCTTCCTCGCGTCAGGTGTCGAAGCGCCGCAGGCGCAGCGCGTTGGTCACCACCGAGACGCTCGACAGCGCCATGGCCAGCCCGGCGAGCACCGGGTTGAGCAGGCCGGCGGCGGCGAGCGGCAGGGCGGCGACGTTGTAGCCGAAGGCCCAGCCGAGGTTCTGCTTGATCGTGCGCAGCGTCGCCCGGCTGAGGCGGATCGCGTCGGCCGCCGAGCGCAGGTCCCCGGAGACGAGCGTCAGGTCCGACGCCTCGATGGCGACGTCCGTGCCGGTGCCGATGGCCAGGCCGAGGTCGGCCTGGGCGAGGGCCGGCGCGTCGTTGACGCCGTCGCCGACCATCGCGACCACGCGGCTCTCGCCCTGCAGGCGGCGCACGACGCCGGCCTTGTCGGCCGGCAGGACCTCGGCGATCACCTCGTCGATGCCGACCTCGGCGGCGACGGCCCGGGCGGTCGCCTCGTTGTCGCCCGTGAGCAGCACGGGGCGCAGCCCGAGGTCACGCAGCGCCGCGACGGCCGCGGCCGAGGTCGGCTTGACGGTGTCGGCGACCACCAGGACGGCGCGGACCTCGCCGTCCCACGCGGCGAGCACCGCGGTCC
>CALMNS010000770.1 GCA_937871635.1 uncultured Solirubrobacter sp. | reverse complement strand
CACCCGGCTCGCGCGCGACGGTGGCCGTGCGTTCGTCTCGCGGTCGCTGCGGCCCTACGTCCTCGCCGCGCTGGCCGACCGCGATCCGAGCGTCCCGACGCTGATCGTCGCCGGCGACGACCGCCACGCGCGCGACCTCGCCCAGGACCTGCGCGCGTGGCTCAAGCCGCGGGTCGTCCGCTTCTACCCCAGCCGCGGCGTCGCCTACGAGTCGCACCTCACCCCGCCGCCGCACCTCGTCGGCCTCCGGGTCGGCGCGCTCGACGCGCTGCTCGAAAGTAACGTCGCCGAAGGCGAGGGCGACGAAGGAGCTCCTCGCCTGGCAGGCGAAAGCGGTTCACTGGAGGCTCCCGTGGTGGTGGTCAGCGCGGTGGCGCTGAGCGAGAAGGTCCCCGACCCGGCGCTCCGGCCGCACGGCTTCACCCTCCGGGTCGGCGAGCTGCTCGACCTCGAGGAGTGCGCCGCGGACCTCGCCGTCGCGGGCTACGAGCGCGTCGACCAGGTCGAGGACCGCGGCCAGTTCGCCGTCCGCGGCGGCCTGCTCGACCTCTACCCGGCCACGGAGGACCGCGCCGTCCGCGTCGACCTGTTCGACGACGAGATCGAGTCGCTGCGGTGGTTCTCGACCTTCACCCAGCGGTCGCTCGGCGAGGCGACCGAGATCGAGGTGGCGCCGGCCGCCGAGCTCGCCGCCGAGCACCGCGAGCTCGCCGAGATCGCCGCCTTGGACGACGCGGAGTCCCGGCCCGACATCGCCGAGCTGCTCCCCACCGAGGACTTCCGCGACCTGCTCGGCCTCGTCCCGGGCGCCCAGGTGCTCATCGCCGCGGAGGAGGACGTCGCCCCGAGCCTCAAGGACCACTGGGACGACGTCACCACCGCCTTCCACGACGCCGACGCGCACTCGCTCTACGTCCCGCCGCAGGAGGTCGAGGACGAGCTCGGGCGCCGCGCCCGCATCTCCCTGAGCGCCCTCGACGCGGGCCAGCCCGTCCAGCTCCGGGCCCAGGCGGCCGAGTTCGCCGCCCGGTCGCTCAAGGAGGCCGAGCCCGAGCTCGAGAAGCTGACCCGCTCGAAGTACAAGACGGTGGTCGCCTGGCCGCAGGCCGGCGCCGGGGAGCGGGCCGCCTACAACCTCGGCCGCATGAAGGTGGGGGGCGCGCTCGAGTTCGTCGAGGCGAACCTGCGCGACGGCTTCATCGCTCCGCAGATGCGGCTGGCGGTCATCCCCGAGCACCGGCTCATCCACCGGCGCAAGGCCTCCGGCCGCCAGACGGGGACCCGTGGCGGCCGCGGCGCGCTGCGCTCCTTCTCCGACCTGCGCACGGGCGACATCGTCGTGCACGAGGACCACGGCCTCGCCCGCTTCGCCGGCTTCGAGACCAAGACGGTGGCGGGGATCACCCGCGACTACCTCTACCTCGAGTACGCCGGGTCCGACCGGGTGTTCGTCCCCACCGAGCAGCTCGCGAAGATCTCGCGCTACGTCGGCGCGGGCGGGGCCCACCCGCCGCTCTCGAAGCTCGGCGGCACGCGCTGGGACACGATGAAGGCGCGCGCCCGCCGCGCCGCCCAGGAGCTGGCCGGCGAGCTGATCAACCTCTACGCCGAGCGCCGGCGCCGTCTCGGCTTCGGCTTCGGGCCCGACACGGACTGGATGCGCGAGTTCGAGGCGGCCTTCCCGTACGCGGAGACGCCCGACCAGCGCGAGGCGATCGAGCAGGTCAAGGCCGACATGGAGACCGAGCGCCCGATGGATCGCCTGATCTGCGGCGACGTCGGCTACGGCAAGACGGAGGTCGCCCTGCGCGCCGCCTTCAAGGCGGCCGAGGCCGGCAAGCAGGTCATGGTCCTCGTCCCGACGACGATCCTCGCCCAGCAGCACTTCGGGACGTTCACCGAGCGGCTGCGCGACTACCCGTTCACGATCAAGCAGGTCTCCCGCTTCCGCCCCGCGGCCGAGCAGAAGGCGGCTATCAAGGGCTTCCGCGAGGGCAACGTCGACATCCTGGTGGGCACCCACCGGGTGCTCTCGCGCGACGTGCGGGCCAAGGACCTCGGGCTGATCATCGTCGACGAGGAGCAGCGCTTCGGGGTCAAGCAGAAGGACCTCCTGCGCCAGCTCAAGCTCAAGGTCGACGTCATCTCGATGAGCGCCACGCCGATCCCCCGCACGCTGCAGATGTCGATGGCCGGGGTCCGCGACATCTCGGTGATCGAGACCCCGCCCGAGGGGCGCCGGCCCGTGCGCAACTACGTCGGCGAGTACGACGAGGCGCTCGTCAAGCAGGCCCTCGAGCGCGAGCACGCGCGCGGCGGGCAGGCCTTCTTCCTCCACAACCGGGTCCAGGACATCGACGAGACGGCCGAGCGGCTGCGCGCGCTGTGCCCCGAGCTGCGCTTCACGGTCGCCCACGGGCAGATGGACGAGCGGCAGCTCGAGGAGCGGATGATGGCCTTCCTGCGGGGCGAGGCCGACGTGCTCATCTCGACCTCGATCATCGAGAGCGGCATCGACATCCCGCAGGCCAACACGCTGGTCGTCGAGCGGGCCGACGTCTTCGGGCTCAGCCAGCTCTACCAGATCCGCGGCCGGGTGGGCCGTAGCCGCGAGCGCGCCTACGCGTACCTTCTGTACCCGAGCGCCGCGGCGCTCACCGAGGAGGCGGCGAACCGCCTGGCCGCGCTGAGCGACTACTCCGAGCTCGGCGCGGGGTTCAAGATCGCCATGCGCGACCTCGAGCTGCGCGGCGCGGGCAACCTGCTCGGCGACGAGCAGTCCGGCCACGTCGCTGCCCTCGGCTTCGAGCTCTACATGCAGATGCTCGACGAGGCGGTGCAGTCGCTCGAGATGGAGGAGGAGGGCGACGAGCCGCGGCCCGAGCCCGTCCGGCTCGACGTCAGCGTCGATGCGTACGTCCCGAGCGACTACATCCCCTACGAGCAGGCGAAGATCGACGTGCACCGCCGGGTCGCGGGCGCGCGCGAGGTGGCCGAGCTGCACGACCTGCGCCGCGAGCTCGCCGACCGGTTCGGCGATCCGCCCGAGCCGCTCGAGAACCTGATCACCCTCCAGCAGGCGCGGATCAAGCTCGGACAGGCGGGCGCCCAGGCCGTCACCTTCCGGCAGGGCCGGCTGGCGGTGACGCCGATCGAGCTCGACTCGGTGCGGGCCAAGCGGCTCCGCGCGGAGATCCCCGAGGCGCTCTACGAGTCGGGCAAGTCGCAGCTCTCCATGCGCGTCTCCGACGATCCCGCGCAGCGCTTCCCGGCCATCGTCCGCGCCGCCGACGTCCTGCTCTCCGTGCAGCGCGAGGCGGCCTGACGCCTGCTCTCGCGCTCGTGCTCGACCCTGATCTGAGGTTTAGGACCCGCCCGCTACCCTCGCTCGCCGTGACACGACTTCTCCGCATCCTCACCGTCCTCGCCCTCGTGGCCGCACCCGCCTTCCTCCTCGCCGCCTGCGGCGGGGTGCCCGGCAACGCCGTCGCCGAGGTCGACGGCGAGGCGATCGAGAAGTCGTCGTTCGATCATTGGATGACGGTGGCGGCCCGCTCGGGCGGCCAGCCCGGCGCCTCGGTCCCCAAGCCGCCCGACTACGAGGCCTGCGTGACCGCGCTGCGCAAGCAGCAGCCCAAGCCGGCCAAGGGCCAGCCCAAGGTGGGCGACGCCCAGCTCAAGACCCAGTGCAAGCAGCAGTACGAGTCGCTGCGCGACCAGGTCGTCCAGCTGCTGGCCTCCTTCCAGTGGATCGAGGGCGAGGCCGAGGAAATGGACATCACGGTCTCCGACAAGGAGGTCGACAAGCGGATCGCCGAGATCAAGAAGCAGCAGTTCCCGAAGAAGGGCGACTTCGAGAAGTTCCTCAAGGACTCGGGCTACACGCAGGAGGACATCGAGGTCCAGACCCGCACGGAGCTGCTCACGAACAAGATCCGCGACAAGGTCACCAAGGGCAAGGACAAGGTGACCGACGCCGAGATCCGCTCCTACTACGAGAAGAACAAGCAGCGCTTCGCCCAGCCCGAGCGCCGCGACCTCCGCGTCATCCTGACCAAGACCAAGGCGAGGGCCGAGGAGGCCCGCAAGGCCGTCGACTCCGGCTCCTTCAGCGCCGCCGCCAAGCGCTTCTCGATCGACCAGGCCTCCAAGGCGCAGGGCGGCAAGCTGCCCGGCGTGGCCAAGGGCCAGCAGGAGAAGGCGCTCGACGACGCGGTCTTCGCGGCGGAGAAGGGCGAGCTCTCCGGCCCGATCAAGACGCAGTTCGGCTACTACATCTTCGACGTGACCAAGGTCACCCCCGCCACCCAGCAGTCCCTCCAGGAGTCGCAGGCGACGATCAAGCAGCTGCTGGTCTCCCAGAAGCAGCAGAAGGCGGTCGAGACGTTCGCCAAGGACTTCCAGGAGAAGTGGCAGGAGAAGACGGAGTGCCGCGAGGGCTACGTCACCCAGTCCTGCAAGGGCGCCCCGAAGCCGACGCCCACCCCGGCCGTCCCGGGCCAGGACCCGTCGCAGGCCCCGCAGCAAGCGCCGCAGCAGGCCCCGCAGCAGGCCCCGCAGGAGTAGTGGCCGTGGCCGGAGTTACGGCCCGGCTCCGGCGAGCGGCTGGGCGTGACTGGACGCGCCGGCGATTCGTCCGCGTGCCCCTGGCACGTGGGCGATCGTCGGCGCCCGACAGGCGCGTCCAGACGCCGTCGGAGACGCGGCGGAACTCCGGACGCGGCCACTAAATGGCCGACGGCGAGGCCGCAGCGGCGCTCGAGCGGCTCGACGCGCTCACGCGCCGGCTGCGGGTCGAGTGTCCGTGGGACCGCGAGCAGGACGAGCGCTCGATCGTCCCCCACACGGTTGAGGAGGCCTACGAGCTCGCCGACGCGGCGCACCGCGGCGACGACGCGAAGCTCCTCGACGAGCTCGGCGACGTCCTCTTCCAGGTCCACTTCCTCTCGCTGCTGCTCGAGGAGCGGGGGGCCGGCTCGCTCGCCGAGGTGGCCGAGCACGTCCGCCAGAAGCTCATCCGCCGCCACCCGCACGTCTTTGGGGAGGCAGAAGTGAGGCCGGACGCCGAACCGCCGTCTCAGACCGCGGGTCCGGATGACCCGCGGAGCACTTCTCTCGACGCCGGCGAGGTGCTCGCCAACTGGGACGAGATCAAGCGCGGCGAGGCGGGGCGCGAGCCCGGGATCTTCGGCGAGGTGCCCGAGAACCTGCCCGGTCCGCTCTACGGGCGCAAGGTGCTGCGGCGCGCGGCCTCGAGCGGCTTCGACTTCGACGGCGTCCCCTACGACGCCGTGCGCGGCGAGCTCGACGAGCTCGAGGCGGCGGCGAGCCGCGAGGAGCGCTTCCAGGAGGCCGGCGACGTCCTCTTCGCCGCCGTCAACGTCGCCCGCAAGCTCAAGGTGGATCCCGAGCTCGCCCTGCGGGCCGCGAGCGACCGCTTCCGCGGGCGGGTGCAGACGGCCGCGGACCTCGCCGCACGCGACGGCGCCGACTGGGACGATCTGGTGCCTGAGTCGCAGCTGGGCTACTACGCCCGGGCGCGCCTCACCGAACCCTGACCCAGGAGCCGCCCCCATGTCCCAGATCGAGACGATCCACGCCCGGCAGATCCTCGATTCGCGCGGCAACCCGACGGTGGAGGTCGACCTCGCGCTGCGCTCGGGCGCGCGGGGCCGCGCCGCGGTGCCGAGCGGCGCTTCAACGGGAGAGTTCGAGGCCACCGAGCTGCGCGACGGCGGGGACGCCTGGCTCGGCAAGGGCGTCTCCCGCGCGGTGGCCAACGTCAACGGGGAGGTCCTCGAGGCCCTCGCGGGGTTCGACGCGCTCGACCAGGCCCGCCTCGACCAGACCCTGATCGACCTCGACGGGACGCCGAACAAGGCCCGCCTCGGGGCCAACGCGATCCTCGGCGTCTCCCTCGCCGCCGCGCGCGCCGCCGCCGCCGAGGAGCACCAGCCGCTCTGGCGCTACCTGGGCGGGGAGGCCGCGCGCGTGCTGCCCGTCCCGATGCTCAACGTCGTCAACGGCGGCGCCCACGCCGACAACTCGGTCGACTTCCAGGAGTTCATGGTCGTCCCCGCCGGCGCGCCCTCCTTCGCCGAGTGCCTGCGCATGGGCGCGGAGGTCTTCCACCACCTCAAGAAGACGATCTCCGCGCGCGGGATGAGCACCGCGGTGGGCGACGAGGGCGGCTTCGCCCCCGACCTCGAGTCCAACGAGGCGGCGCTCGGGCTGCTCGTCGAGGGGATCGAGGCGGCGGGGTACGCGCCGGGGGAGGACGTCTTCATCGCCCTCGATCCGGCCACCTCGGAGATCCACGACGCCGGCGAGTACGACCTTGCCTCCGAGGGCCGCCGGCTCAGCGCGGAGGAGATGGCGAGCTACTGGGGCGACCTGGCCGGGCGCTACCCGATCGTGTCGATCGAGGACGGGATGGACGAGGAGGACTGGGACGGCTGGAAGGCGCTCACCCAGCTCATCGGGGACCGGATCCAGCTCGTCGGCGACGACCTCTTCGTCACGAACACGGAGCGCCTCGCGCGCGGGATCGAGACGGGGGTCGGCAACTCCATCCTCATCAAGGTCAACCAGATCGGCACGCTGAGCGAGACGCTCGCCGCCATCACCATGGCCCGCGCGGCGGGCTACACGGCGGTCATGTCGCACCGCTCGGGGGAGACGGAGGACACGACGATCGCCGACCTGGCGGTGGCCACGGGCTGCGGGCAGATCAAGACCGGCGCCCCCTCGCGCTCTGACCGCGTGGCCAAGTACAACCAGCTGCTGCGCATCGAGGAGGCGCTCGGCGCCGACGCCGAGTTCCCCGGGCGCAGCGTCTTCCGCACGTGACGTCGTCCGGACCGCGCCTGCGCTGATCGACGGCCGAAACAATCGGTGCAGAGGAAGGGGCCCGCGCGCGTCGAACGAACGAGCAGGGGATGGTCACCATGGGCACCCGCATCCGCTGGGATCGCGTCGGGCGCATCGCGCTGCTCTGCGTGCTCGCCTTCATCGTCTACCTCTACATCGGCCCGGCCCGGACCTGGGTGGCCACCTGGGGGGAGGCGAAGGAGCGCCGGGCCCAGGTCGCCGACCTGCGGGCCGAGAACGCCGAGCTCCGCGCCCGCCAGCGCCAGCTGCGCCGCGACGCCCAGCTCGAGCGCGAGGCGCGCCGGCTCGGGATGGTCAAGGCGGGGGAGAAGGTGTACGCGATCGAGGGATTGCCTAAGTAACATCGTCCAGACGAGCAAGCGTCAGATGCGCAGCTACATCGGGCCGGACGAAAACCATTTCCCCCTTCGACACCGCCCTGGACCAGTGGGAGCGCGGCGAGGACCGCCTCGCCGCCGCCTCGCCCGACGAGCGCCCGATGCTCGAGCGCGTGACCACCGCCATCGAGGCCGAGCTGCGCCGCCGCCTCGGCGGCGCCTTCACCTCCGACGAGCTCGCCGACCTCTACGACCAGGGCACGGACTGGTGCTCGAACCTGGCCATCGCGGTGGCCCCCGACGACCCCTACGCCTGGGACGTGCGCATCGTCGCCGACGCCGCCTTCGCCCGCTACCTGCGGGGCGCCTCGGACTTCGCCGGCGGTCGCCGGACGCAGTCCCAGTAGGTCCACGCGGGTTGGAAGCCGAGCCGCGCGTAGAGGTCGCGCGGGCGCCCGTCGGCGTCGGCGAGGATCCACAGGTCGCGGACGCCGGCCGCCCGGGCCAGCTCGCCGGCGGCGAGCAGGAGGCCGGTCCCCAGCCCTGAGCCGCGCGCTCCCGCCGTGACGTAGGCG
>CALMNS010000769.1 GCA_937871635.1 uncultured Solirubrobacter sp. | reverse complement strand
CCTGAGCGCCGGGCCCCGCCCCGAGCGTCCGTGGGCGGTTCGAGGGCGCCGGGCGTTTGGGCGCGGGCACGCTCGGGGATGCCCCGGCACTGACCGACGCGGAGGAGGCACCATGGCGGCGACGGGCGAGCTGAGCTTCGAGGACGACATCAAGCCGCTCTTCACCCAGCGCGACCAGGAGGCGATGCTCATCATGTTCGACCTCTGGGACCAGGAGGACGTCCGCGAGCACGCCGACGACATCCTCAAGACGCTCGAGAACGGGCGCATGCCGTGCTACGGCCCGTGGCCTGAGGACCAGATCGACCGCTTCCGCCGGTGGAAGGACGCCGGCATGCCCGAGTGATCCGCGGTCAGCCGGCCAGGCCGCCCAGCCGCGCGCGCATCACCCGCACGGCCTCGGGCGAGGAGTCCATGAGCAGCGCCCGCCGGCCGAGCCGGGCGGCCACCGCGCCCAGCGTGCCCGACCCGGCGAACGGGTCCAGGCACAGGTCGCCGGGACGGGTGGACGCCTGCACCATGCGCCGGACGAGGCCCTCGGGCTTCTGGGTCGGGTAGCCCGTCTTCTCGCGGCCGGTCGGGGAGACGATCGTGTGCCACCAGGTGTCGGAGGGCAGCTTGCCCCGCGCCGCCCGCTCGGCGGTCTGCAGGCCGGGCGCCATGTACGGCTCGCGGTCGACCTCCTCGGAGTCGAAGAAGTAGCGCTCGGGGTCACGGACGTAGACGAGGATCGTGTCGTGCTTGGCCGGCCAGCGGCGGCGGGTGCGGGCCCCGTAGTCGTAGGCCCAGATGAGCTCGTTGAGGAAGCACTCGCGGCCGAAGAGGCGGTCGAGGGCCACCTTGACGTAGTGGGCCTCCCGGTAGTCGAGGTGCAGGTAAAGCGTCCCGGTCGGGTGCAGCACCCGGCGGAGCTCGGCGAGCCGGGGGGCGAGGAAGCCGAGGTAGTCCTCGAAGGCGTCGGCGTACCCGGGGCCGGGCGGGAGCGCCCGGGTCGCGTAGCGGCGCCCGCCGAACCCGACGCGGTCGCCGTCGGGCGCCGCGGAGGTGGCCTGGGGGCGCCGGCTCTGCGTCCGCCCGGTGTTGAACGGCGGGTCGGCGTAGACCATCTGCACCGAGCCGCCGGGGACGGCGGGCAGCAGCGCGAGGTTGTCGCCGTGGCGGACCTCGACCGCGTTCAGCGCTGGGCGTCCCGCCACTGCGCGAGCTCCCGCACGGGCCCGAGGTCGTAGCCCGAGCCGTCGCCGCCCACGCCCATGATGAAGTGGGTGACCCCGGCGTCGCGCAGGGCTTCGGCCTGCTCGACCTGGTCGGCGTTGACCCCCCAGGTCCGTTCGATCTCCGCCGGGTCGCGGCCCTCCGCCTCGCAGTGGCCCGCGAGGACCTCCGCCTTCTGGCGGTACTTGTCGGCGTCGCCGAAGCCGTGCCAGGCGTTCGCGTGGCGGGCGACGAGCTTGAGCGTGACCTTCTCCCCGCTGCCGCCGATCAGGATGGGCAGCTCGCCGACGGGCTGGGGGTTGAGCTTGGCCCGGCGGCGCTCGATGCGCGGCAGCGCCTCGCGCAGCGCGCGCAGGCGAGCGGGGGCGTCGCCGAACTCGTAGCCGTACTCGTCGTAGTCGCGCTGGAACCACCCGGCGCCGATGCCGAGGATCGCCCGCCCGCCGGAGACGTGGTCGATCGTCCGGTGGGCGTCGACGAGGTACTCGGGGTTGCGGTAGGAGTTGCAGATCACGAGCGCGCCGACCGTCGCCCGCTCGGTGACCTGCGCCATCGCGGCCAGGCTGGTCAGCCCCTCGAAGTGGGCGCCGTCGGGCTCGCCGTAGAGCGGGTAGAAGTGATCCCAGGTCCACAGGGAGTCGACGCCGAGCGCCTCGGCCTCGCTCCACGCCCGGCGCATGCCGTCGAAGTCCGCGTGCTGGGGCTGGACCTGGACGCCGATCCGGAGCGGGTGGGGAGCCATCCGCGGAACTTACTAGCGTCGGGGCACGTGCCCCGCATCGCCCGCGTCGAGCCCCTGACGACGACCCGTCGCCTGCGGGGGCCGTTCGACTATCTCGTCCCGGAGGGCGGCGTCGAGGTCGGCTCGGTGG
>CALMNS010000768.1 GCA_937871635.1 uncultured Solirubrobacter sp. | reverse complement strand
GACGGGCGCCTTCGCCGACGGGCCGCGCCTCGCCGGCGACGGCTGGCTCGCGCGCGAGGCGCCCGGGGACGTCGCCGCGATCGAGTGGCTGCGGGAGCGCACGCCGCAGGACGCCGTGGTGGCCGAGGCGGTCGGCGAGGACTACTCGCCCTCCGGCCACGCCCGGATCTCGACCTTCTCCGGGCGCTCGGCGGTGCTCGGCTGGGCGGGCCACGAGCGCCAGTGGGGGCACGATCCCGGGCGGCGCGCCGCGGACGTTCAGCGCCTGTACCGCACCCGCGACGTGCGCGAGGCGCGCGTGCTCCTGGACCGCTACGGGGTCGACTACGTGGTGGTCGGGCCGCTCGAGCGCGCCGACCACGGCGAGGTCGGCCTCGCGAAGCTCGGGGCGCTCGGGACTCCGGTGCTCGAGCGCGAGGGCACGACGCTCTGGGACGTCAGGCCGACCCGATGAGGTCGCGCCGGACGTAGAGCCACTCGGGCATCCCCCCGGTCGGGTTCCACGGCTCGCGATCGGCCAGGTACCGCGCCCAGGTCCCGGGGGAGAGGGCCTTGTCGTAGTCCTTGACCCACCACACCCGCAGGTCGAAGCGCCGGCCCTCGTACCCGGCGGCGAGCTCGGGGGCGAGCCGGGCGCGCGCCGCGTCGGTGAGGATCAGCACGTCGCCGGAGGGCTGCGCGCCGGGCTGCTGGAGGTCCAGGTAGCCGGCGCTCAGGTCGCGGAAGTACCAGGCCCAGGGGAAGGTCGCGCCCTCGGCGGAGTCGACCGTGACCTCGAGCGGCCGCTCGGAGCGGCGGGCGAGGGCCCGGACGTCGTCGCGGACGCCGAGGACGTCGGTGGAGGACTGGGTGGAGACGAGCAGCTCGCGCGGATCGGCGGGCGAGGTCACGTTCGTCCGGTAGGACGCGTAGCCCGTGTAGAGGGCGGCGAGGAGGGCGACCGCGATCCCGGCGCGGGCCGCCCACGCCTCCCGGCGGCTCCACAGGAGCTGGGCGCCGAGGCCGGCGAGGAGGATGAGCGGGAGCAGCGGGTGCAGGACGAGCCAGGCGAACTTCTCGCTCGCCCACGAGTAGACCGCGAGCGACATCCCGAACATCCAGACGATGAGCCAGCGCCCCGTGCTCGGCCGGCGGACCACGGCGACGACGCCGGCGGCGGCCAGGAGCAGCACGGGCCACTCCATCCCGAACAGGAGGAAGGCGTAGAAGCCGGCGGGCTCCCCGCCGCGCGCGACGGGCTGCTGTCCGAGCCAGTAGTCCAGGCCGTCGTAGATGCCGGCCCACAGGCCGCTCGGGTAGGTGAAGAAGACGGTGAACAGGAGGGCGAACACCCCCGCGAACGCGGCCGCGCCCCAGAGCCAGGCCCGCCCGCCGAGCCGCGTGACCCGCCGCCACAGCCGCGGGTCGCCGCGCCGCCACTCGATCAGGGCGAGCGGCCCCAGGAAGGTCCCCGCCGCGAAGACGGTGATGAAGGTCGACTCCTTGGTGGCGAAGCTCGCGGCCAGGAGGGCGCCGGCCGCCGCGGGGTGCCAGCGGCGCGGGTCGTCGAGGAAGCGCAGGACCACGACGAAGAGCCCGAGCGTGATGCACGCGATGTAGATGTCCTCGCGGGCGAAGCGGCTGAAGTAGAGGTAGGACGGGCCGACGGCGAGGAAGGCGGCGGCCACGAAGGCGCCGACCCGGCCGAGCTGGTCGCGCAGGAACCAGGGGAGGGCGATCATCGCGGTGCCCATGAGGGCGGGCGCGAGACGCGCCGTGAAGTCGCCGTCCCCGAAGATCCCGAACATCGCCGCGGTGAGGTAGAAGCGCAGCGGGCCGTGCAGCAGCGGGTTGTACTCGAAGCCGTCGCGCGTGAACGAGAAGTAGGCGTCCTGGCTCTCGTCGTGGTGAAACGGGCGGTCGCCGAGGTCGATGAGCCGCAGCACGAGCGCGAGCGCGACGAGCCCGGCGTAGAGCCCGAGCTCCGCGCGCGGGCGGTCGGCGGACCGGCGGGGCGTCACGATGGCCCAGGGTATGGGCTCGGTGCGATCGCCCCGGCCTGGGCCGCAGTCGATGTGACTCGCGCGTCCCTTCTTGTCGGCTCGGGTCACATCGACCCCTCCTAGGAGCAGTCGATGTGACCCGAGCAGCTAGGCCGTCGTGCCCTGGGCGCGCAGGCCGCGCAGGCGGCGCACGCCGCCGTAGCGGACGGCGAGCAGCGCGAGGCCGAGCAGCGTGATCGGCACGAGGAGGACGAAGCGGATCATCAGGATGTAGGAGACGGCGACCTGGCCCGAGCCGCCCAGGGCGCGGATCCCGAACGCCGCGGCGGTGTCCTGGGTCCCGGCGTAGCCCGGCCCGGACGGGATGAGCGAGAAGACGCTGGCCAGCGCGACGAGGTAGGCGCCCTCGATGGGGGTCATCCCGAAGCCGACCGACGCGCCCACGGACATCCACACCCCGGTCTCGATCGCCCAGATCACGACCGTGATGGCGAGCAGGACCAGGCCGTGGCGGCCGCGCAGGTTCAAGGTGGAGGAGAGGACGGGTTCGAGCAGGGCGTGGAGGCGCGCGTTGCGGCGCACGAGGACGACGGCGAGGACGGCCAGCAGCGCGCCGCCGACCGTCACCGCGGCGACGACCTCGACCGAGCCTGCCCCCACCTCGCCCAGCAGGGCGTAGCCGACGATGAGGAACAGCGAGACGATCACGGCCACGTCGAGGAGGCGCTCGGCCAGCAGCGTGCCGAGGATGGTGCGGCGCCCGACGTCGGTCCGCGGGGCGAGAAGGAGGACCCGCGCCGCGTCGCCCGCCCGGGCCGGCAGGACGTTGTTGACCGCGTAGCCGACCACGGTCAGCGCGTAGAGGTCGGCACGGCTCGCGTGGGCGCCGTCGCGCACGAGCAGCCGCTCCCAGCGCTCCGCGCGCACCACGGTGGCCAGGGCGTAGAGGGCGATGGCGCCGGCGAGGGCGGCGAGCTGCCCCGGGGTCGAGGGCAGGCGCGGGCGCGGGGCTCGCCAGTAGGCAGGAAAGGCTCGGGGCAGGCCCCCGCCCGCGCGGAAGTCCTGCCCCGGAAGTCGAACGGCCGGAGACCGGCCGCGCGGTCAGGCGAACACCATGTCCCTCGCGGCGAGCGCGGAGACGCCCTGGAGGAAGACGGTGCCGCCCTCGTCGCCGCCGTAGGAGCCCAGCAGCCCGGCCTTGCCGGCCTCGGTCGCCTGGGCGGTGGCCACGTCCTCGCGGTCGAAGTCCACGAACACCAGCTTGTCGGTGCTGCTGGCGAAGTCGGTCACCGTGACGTGGCCGTCGCCGGCCTCCAGCACGAACAGGTCGCGCCCGCCGCCGCCGGTGAACACGCCACCCGCGGCCTCCGCCTCGAACAGGTCGGCCG
>CALMNS010000767.1 GCA_937871635.1 uncultured Solirubrobacter sp. | reverse complement strand
CCGCCGCAAGGCGGCCGAGACCGAGCGCCGACGCAAGGAGGCCTCCGATCGCGCGGTCCAGGCCAAGGAGGACACCATCCGGGAGCAGGCGCAGCGCGAGCGCCTCGAGCAGCTCGACCGCGAGGCCGAGGCGCTCGACGGGCGCGAGGAGGCGCTCACCGCCCAGGACGAGGCCCGGCGCCTCAAGGACGCCGCGGGCCGGGCCAAGGCGGCGCGGAGAAACTAGTACGCGCGTCCGTAAGTTCTGGGCGGCCCTGGCGGCGTCTGGACGCGCCTGACGGCCGCCGCCACCCGCCTACGTATGCCGATATGCAGCCGGGCGGCGGCGACCGTCAGCCACGCCCAGCCGCGAGCCAGGTTCCGGCCAGAACTTGCGGCCACGCGTACTAGCTACGGAGGGCTCAGCGCCGCCGGCGCTTGAGCCCGATCCCCTCGAGCACGTGGGCGACCGTCTCGCACGCGTCGATCGCGTGCTCGAGGGAGTCGAAGATGTCCTTCCAGCGGATGACGGTCATCGGGTCGATCCCGTCCTCGAACAGCGAGGCGGTCGCCGAGCGGACCAGGCGGTCACCCTCGTTCTCGAGCCGGTGGATCTCCACGAGCTGGACGGAGAGGTCGTCGCCGCCGCCCAGGCCGCAGAGGGCGGCCGCCACCTGGGTGGTGGCGTCCACCAGCACGGTGGTGAGGGCCTGGGCCTGCTCCATCGGCGCCTCGACGCGGTAGAGGACGAGCCGGTCGGCCGCCTCCTCGGTGAAGTCGATGATGTCGTCGAGCGCGCTGGTCAGCGCGTGCGCGTCGGCGGAGTCGAACGGCAGCCGCGACTCGCGGTCGGCGAACCGGTGCAGGATGTCGTGGGCGATGCGGTCGCCCTCGTGCTCGCAGTCGAGGATCTCGCGCGCGAGGCCGGCCTGCTCTGGGAAGTCCGCCAGCATGTCGCGCATCAGCTCGGCGCCGCGCTGCGCGTTGCGACCGGACGCCTCGAAGAGGCCGGACAGTTCGGGGTCGAGGTCTCCTCGGCGGCTCAGGACGGCGATGGACCAGACCCTACGCGCGACCTCCCCGACTCGTCCGGGAGGTTCACGAGCGTTTCACACGGAGTTCACCGTCCGGTAACCACCGCCGCGGATCGAGCCGCGAGCCTGCCGGGCGATGACCGCCACCGACGACACCGAGGTGCTCCGGTCCGGTGAGCTTGAGGTGCTGCCGGAGATCGGCCTGGCCCGCGCCGGCGGGCAGCCGCTGACCCTGTCCGTGCGCGAGTTCGGCGTCCTCTGCGCGCTCGTCCGGCGCGAGGGTCGCGTCGTGTCGCGCGAGGAGCTCTTCGCGGAGGTCTGGGGCGGGACGCTGCGCCCGGAGGACCGCTCCGTGGACGTCTACGTCCACAAGCTCCGGGTCAAGCTCGGCGCCGTCCTGCCGGACCGTCGGCTCATTCACACGCACTTCGGCTTCGGCTACCGCGTGTGAGCCGGCCTTCACCTGCTTTTCACAACTCGCTCACAGATCGATCACAAGATGGCCCGCGAGGCCTGACAGCCTCGCCGGGGTCAAACCCCGACTTCTCAGGAGAACGCACTTGAAGCCACATCGGACACTCGTCGCCCTCGCCCTCACCGCGTCGCTCGGCCTGGCCGCGTGCGGTGACGACGAGGAGGGTTCTGGCGGGGGCGGCGGCGGCGCTCCCGAGGAGCAGGCGTCGGCCACCCAGGACCTGACGGGCGCCATCGCCATCGACGGCTCCTCCACGGTGCAGCCCTTCGCCGAGGCGGCCGCCGAGCTCTTCCAGGAGCAGGCCCCGAACGTGAAGATCACGGTCGGCGGCGCCGGCACGGGCGACGGCTTCGAGCGCTTCTGCGCGGGTGAGACGCAGATCTCGACCGCCTCGCGGGCCATCGAGGACGACGAGACGGAGGCCTGCACGAAGGCCAACGTCGCGCCGAGCGAGGTCCAGGTCGCCAACGACGGGATCGCGGTCGTGACGCACCCGGCCACCCAGGTCGACTGCCTGACCACGGGGCAGCTCAAGCGGCTGCTCGCGCCGGACTCCCGGATCACGAACTACTCGGACGCCGGCGGGGACCTGCCCGACCAGGAGGTCTCCTTCTTCACCCCGGGTGAGGAGTCGGGCACGTTCGACTTCTTCACCGAGGCGGTGCTCGAGACGGACGCCGAGCAGCGCACCCGCAACGTCGAGACGTCGGCGAACGACAACCAGATCGTCACCGGCATCGAGGGCACCGAGGGCGCCCTGGGGTACGTCGGCTTCTCGTTCGCCGAGGAGGCCGGGGACCGCGTGAACATCGCCCAGGTCGACGGTGGGGACGGCTGCGTCGCCCCGTCCGCGCAGACGATCCAGGACGGCTCCTACAAGCCGCTCGCGCGTCCGCTGTTCATGTACCCGAGCGAGGAAGCGCTGGCCAAGCCCGAGGTCAAGGCGTTCATGGAGTTCGTCAACACGGAGCAGCAGGCGATCGCCGAGGCCGCGAAGATCGTGCCCCTGACGCCCGAGCAGGCGGCCGAGGCCAAGACGAAGCTGGGCGCCTAGCCCGACGATGGCGTCCGCGGACTTCACCGCGCGTGCGGCCGGCCCCTCGGGCCCGGGGGCCGGCCTGCGCTACCGCCGGACGCGGCGCTCCACCGGCGAGCAGGTCATCAAGGTCCTGCTCGCCGTCGCGGCGGTGCTCTCGGTGGTCACCACCACGGGGATCGTGATCTCGCTCCTCAACGAGACGATCTCGTTCTTCGGGGAGGTGGGGTTCGCCGAGTTCTTCTTCGGCACGGACTGGAACCCGCTGCGGCGCGGCGCCCAGCAGTCCTTCGGGGTGCTCCCGTTGATCTGGAGCACGGTCTACCTCACGCTGATCGGCCTGCTCATCGCCATCCCGCTCGGCCTCGCCTCGGCGATCTACCTGTCGGAGTACGCCTCGCCGCGCGTCCGGCGCCTGGTCAAGCCGACCCTCGAGGTCCTGGCCGGCATCCCGACCATCGTCCTCGGCTACTTCGCGCTGACCTACGTCACGCCGGTCGTCCTGCGGGACCTGCTCGGGGTCGAAGTCCGGATCTTCAACGGGCTCTCCGCCGGCATCGTGCTGGGCATCCTCGTGCTCCCCACGATCGCCTCGGTGGCCGAGGACGCGCTGTCGGCCGTTCCGCAGTCGCTGCGCGAAGGCGCCTTCGGCCTCGGCGCGACCCAGCGGCAGGTCGTCCTGCGGGTCGTCTTCCCCGCCGCCCTCTCGGGCATCGTCGCCGCGCTGGTCCTCGGCGCCTCGCGGGCGATCGGGGAGACGGTGGTGATCCTGATCGCGGCGGGCGCGGACCCCAACCTGACCCTGGACCTCGGCGTGTCGCACCAGACCATGGCCGCGTTCATCGCGCAGACCGCCCGCGGCGACATCTCCCAGGGCGGCACGGAGTTCCAGACCATCTTCGCGGTCGGCACCACGCTGTTCGTGATCACGCTGCTGGTCAACGCCGTGGCGATCCGCCTCGTCCGTCGCTTCCGCCAGGTCTACGACTGATGGCCGTCACCGCCGGTCATCGCGAGGCCACCCGGCGCGCCGTCGATCCGGCGTCTGGCGCGCAGCGGCTCAAGGAGGCGGCGTTCAAGGCGACGATGCTGCTCTCGACGCTGGTGGGCCTGCTGTTCCTCCTCGTCCTCATCGTCGACGTCGCCCGCGACGGGGTCCCCCTGCTCAGCGCGGACTTCCTTTCGTCCTTCCCGTCCCGGATCCGGCCCGAGGACTCCGGTGTCCGCTCGGCGCTCCAGGGCACCCTGCTGCTCATCGTGGTCACCGCGGCGTTCATCGTCCCGGTCGGCATCGCGACGGCCATCTACCTCGAGGAGTACGCCGACCCCGAGCGCTGGTGGAACCGGCTCATCGAGCTCAACATCCAGAACCTCGCCGCGGTGCCCTCGATCGTCTACGGCATCCTCGGCCTGGCCTGGATCGTCCGCGGCCCGCTGTCCCTCGGCCGGGTGCTCTTGGCGGGCGCGCTGACCCTCGGGCTGCTGGTCCTTCCGGTGGTCATCGTGGTCGCCCGCGAGGCGATCCGCGCGGTGCCCTCCTCGATCCGCGACGGGTCACTGGCCCTCGGCGCGACGCAGTGGCAGACGATCTGGAAGCAGGTGCTCCCGGGGGCGCTGCCGGGCATCGCGACGGGCGTGATCCTCGCGCTCTCCCGGGCGATCGGGGAGACCGCCCCGCTCATCCTGGTCGGCGCGGTCGCCTTCTACCGGTTCGACTCCGACGGGCTCCTCTCGTCCTTCTCGGCCCTGCCGATCCAGATCCTCGAGGCGGTCACGGACTCCGACCCGGCGTTCCGCGACCTGGCCGCCGCTGCGATCATCGTCCTGCTGGTGATCCTGCTGCTGATGAACTCGGTGGCGATCTACCTGCGTAACCGCTACGAGCAGAAATGGTAGGGAGCTAACGTGTCCGACCGCATGACCGAGCCCAGCGAAGCACGGCACTCCGACGGTCGCAACGAGGAGTGGGCGCGGGAGGCGGCGGACGTCTCCACCCCGGCCGCCGTCATCGCCGAGCCGGCGGGCCGCGAGACGATCTTCGACGTCGACAATGTCTCGGTCTACTACAGCGACAAGCGCGCGGTGCGCGATGTGCGGATCAAGCTCGCGCGCAACGAGATCACCGCGCTGATCGGGCCGTCCGGCTGCGGCAAGTCGACCTTCATCCGCTGCCTGAACCGGATGAACGACCTGATCCCCACCGCGCGGGTCACCGGCGCGATCGGCTACCACGGCCAGGACCTCTACGCCTCGGACGTCGACCCGGTGCAGGTCCGTAAGCGGATCGGGATGGTCTTCCAGAAGCCCAACCCCTTCCCCAAGTCGATCTACGACAACATCGCCTTCGGGCCGCGGGTCATGGGCGTCAAGGGCGACATGGACGAGATCGTCGAGACGGCGCTGCGCCGGGGGGCGCTGTGGGACGAGGTCAAGGATCGCCTCAAGACGAACGCCTTCGGCATGTCGGGCGGACAGCAGCAGCGCCTGTGCATCGCGCGGTCGCTGGCCACCTCGCCCGACGTCCTGCTCATGGACGAGCCGTGCTCGGCGCTCGACCCGATCTCCACCGGCCGCATCGAGGACCTGATGATGGAGCTCAAGGAGGACTACTCCATCGTCATCGTCACCCACAACATGCAGCAGGCCGCCCGCGTCTCGGACATGACGGCGTTCTTCACCGTCGAACTCGACGGGGACACGGGGCACCGCACGGGCGCCGTCGTCGAGTACGACCAGACGGACAAGATCTTCCAGAACCCGTCCGACAAGCGGACGGAGGACTACGTCACCGGCAAGGTGGGGTAGGCCCGCTCCGCCGTGCCTCCCGAGTCCCTGCGCATGCGGTTCCGCGAGGAGCTGCGGGTCCTCGAGGACCAGACGCTCGGGGCGCTCGACATGGTCGTCTCCACGCTCGACCGCGCACTTGAGGCGCTCAAGCACCAGGACATCGAGCTCGCGTCGATCGTCATCGCCGACGACGACCGCATCGACGGGCGCTTCCTCGAGGTGCACCAGGGCGTCCTGTCGCTGCTGGCCCTGCAGTCGCCCGTGGCCTCGGACCTGCGGGTCGTCGCGGCGTTGCTGCACGTCATCAAGCACGCCGAGCGTATGGGCGACCAGTGCGTCAACGTCGCCAAGCTGATCCCCCTCAGCGGCCACGAGCCCCCGCGCGACAAGCGGCTCATCGAGATGGTCGAGGAGATGGGCCGGCTCGCCAGGTCCGAGGTCCAGCAGTCCAAGCAGGCCTTCGCGCTGCGCGACGTCGCGCTGGCCGAGGACCTCGTACGCCAGGACGAGCGCATCAACCGGCTCAATCGCGACGCCTTCAAGCTGGCGGTCCAGATCGGCACGGACGAGGACACCCGCGAGTGGGCGATGCACATGATGCTGGTCGCCCGGGCGCTCGAGCGCCTCGGCGACAACGCGGTCGACATCGGCGAGCAGGTCGCCTTCGTGGTGACCGGGTTGTTCCGCGAGTTCAGCGACGCCTCGCACCCCTGAGCCCGGGCGTTCGAAGCCGCACCTTGCGACCTTCCGGCTGTGACCATCGTGTTACCGGGATGGTCGCGGCGGTAACGCATCCGGGGCTCCGGTCTACTCTCTCGACGAGATGACCAGGACGCACCAGGGCGAAGGCCAGCCCCCCATCCGGCTCGCCGTCCTCGACTCGGACACCGGGTTCCTGCAAGTGCTGGCCAAGCGCCTGGAGGGCGCCGGTTGGCAGTACCGGGTCCTCGCGTCGCCCGTCCCGCTCGACGCGCTGGTCGCCATGCGGCTCAACGCGATGGTGGTGGACCTCGCCGTCCTCGGCCCCGCGGGCTGGGGGTACCTCGAGAAGCTGTGCGCCCGGCTGCCGGGTCTCGGCGTCGTGGTCTGCACGGGCCAGTCCTCCGTCGCCCAGCGCGTGCGCGGGCTGCGCCTGGGGGCCGACGACTGGATCACCAAGCCCTGTCACCCGGAGGAGCTCATCGCCCGCGTGGAGGCCGTCGCGCGCCGGCGCAAGCGCGCCGAGACGAGGGTGGACTCCGGGCCGGTCACCGTCGGCGAGGTCGAGGTGCGCGCGGACCAGTTCCAGGCGTTCGTCCGCGGCGTCTCCGTCGACCTCACCCGGCGCGAGTTCGAGCTCATCCAGCTCCTCGCCGAGGCCCAGGGCCAGGTCATGCAGCGCGAGGAGGTCTACCAGCGCGTCTGGGGCTACGCGATGGTCCACGGCGACCGCTCGGTGGACGTCTTCGTGCGCAAGCTGCGCCAGAAGCTCGAGCGCATGTCGCCCGGCTGGCGCTACATCCACACGCACTTCGGGATCGGCTATCGCTTCGAGGCCGAGCCCGTCGACGCGCTCGTCCCGATCGAGGCAGGTGAGTCGTCGGGCATCCCGGGCATCGCGGATGCTGTGGCCGGTTCGGCGGGGGTGGCGGGCGGTGGGCTCGACGCGCTGGGTACCGGGGTCGACGACGCTGTGGGCGACGCGGCGGGCGCCGGGCGCGCCTCCCGGGGCCAGGATCGGGGCGAGCAG
>CALMNS010000766.1 GCA_937871635.1 uncultured Solirubrobacter sp. | reverse complement strand
CCCGGGGTGGGCGCGGTGGGCGCAGGCGTCCAGGTCGGCGGGCGGCGGGCCGCCACCAAGGCGGCCAACCGGGAGGCGATCCTGTCGGCGGCGCGCGACGTCTTCGCCGAGCTCGGCTACGAGGCGGCCGGGGTGCGCGACATCATCCGGCGCACCGCGCTCGCCCCGGGCACGTTCTACAACTACTTCCCCGACCGGGAGTCGATCTTCGCGGCGCTCGTGCAGGACACGGTGGCGGGCGCCCGCGCTCGGGTGGCGCAGGCCCGCGCGCGGGCGACGACCGGGGCCGGGTTCGTCGAGGACGCCTTCCGGGCGTACTTCGCGTTCATCGTCGAGGACCCGGCGCGACAGGCCTTCCTGAGCCGCAACTGGGCGACGATCCGCCGAGCCTACGAGCAGGACGGCGGCTTCCCCGGTCCGGCGGCGGATCTGGAGGCCGACCTCGCCGCCGCCATCGCGCGCGGCGACCTCCCTGCGGTGGACGTTCCCTACACGGCGCACACGATGATCGCCGTCGGCCTCGAGCTCGCGGGCCGGCTGCTCGAGCGCGAGCCGCCGGACGTCGAGGGCGCCACGCGCTTCGCGGCCGGGCTCTTCCTCGGCGGGCTGGGCCGGACGGTGGCGGGCGGGGGCTGAGCCGCGGGGTGGTGGGCGAGGGCGCCGGCGGCTCAGCGCCTCGCGCCTGTTGCGTACGCAATACCTGAGGGCCGTCGGACGTGGGCGAGCGCGGAGATATCCGAGCGCGATGTGGCCATCCTCTGACGATGAGCGCCAGCCCTCTCGACCATCTGACCCCCGAGGATCTCGACGCGATCGGTACCGAGCTCGACGCGATCCGCGATGAGGTGATCGCCGACCTCGGCGAGGACGACGCGGCCTACATCAAGCGCGTCATCACCGCGCAGCGGCTGCTCGAGGCGGGCGGCCGGTCCGCGCTGGCCGTCGGCCTCTTCCCGCCCGCCTGGCTGGCCGGCACGGCGCTCCTCTCCGCGGGCAAGATCCTCGAGAACATGGAGCTCGGGCACAACATCATGCACGGGCAGTGGGACTGGATGCGCGACCCGAAGATCCACTCCACCACCTGGGAGTGGGACAACGTGACGGCCTCCGAGGGCTGGAAGAAGTCCCACAACTTCGAGCACCACACCTTCACCAACGTCCTCGGCAAGGACCGCGACCTCGGCTACACCCTGCTGCGGCTCGATCCCGAGCAGCCGTGGAAGCCGGCCTACCTGGCCCAGCCGGTCTACAACGTCGCGCTCGCCCTGTTCTTCGAGTGGGGCATCGCCCTCTACGACCTCGAGGTCGACGAGGCCGCCAAGGGGCGCAAGCCGTGGAAGCGGGTCGCCTCCGACGCGGGGCGGCTCCTGCGCAAGGCGCGCAAGCAGGTGGTCAAGGACTACGTCATGTGGCCGCTGCTCTCGGGCCCCTCGGCGCTCCCCGCCCTCGCCGGCAGCGCGGTGGCCAACGCCACGCGCAACGTCTGGACGCACACGGTGATCTTCTGCGGCCACTTCCCCGACGGCGCGCAGACCTTCGACTTCGACGCGGCCGACCTCGAGTCCGAGTCGCGCGGCGCCTGGTACGTGCGCCAGCTGCTCGGCTCGTGCAACATCGAGGGGCCGCCGCTCATGCACCTGGCCACGGGCAACCTGAGCTTCCAGGTCGAGCACCACCTGTTCCCGGACATCCCCTCCAACCGCTATGCCGAGGTCGCCCCGCGCGTCCGCGAGATCTGCGAGCGCTACGGGCTCCCGTACGTGAGCGGGCCGCTGCACCGGCAGTACGCGC
>CALMNS010000765.1 GCA_937871635.1 uncultured Solirubrobacter sp. | reverse complement strand
CGCCTGCGCGGGCCACGCCGGTGCCGGTGCGCCGGGGCCCGCTCTTCGCCTTGATGATGGCCTCGGCGGGCGTCGCGGTGCCCCTCATGATCATCTTCGACCACCCGGTGACGCGGATCGTGGGCGTCCTGGGCCTGTTCACCTTCATCGTCAGCGGCGTCTTCCTGATCGCCGACCCGGCGTTCCTGGACCAGGAGGAGGGGCGATGAGCGCCGAGGATCGCAAGCCGACGGGCGACGGAGCGGAGCGGCCCGCCGTCTTCCAGCGCCTGCGCGAGCTGCCCGGGATCGGGCGCGCCGCCGACTGGGGGATGGGCTCGCGCGCGGTGTCGAAGAAGACCAAGCGGGCGGGGGCGCGCACCGCCGGCCTGAAGGCCACCGAGTCGATCTGCCCCTACTGCGCGGTGGGGTGCGGCCAGGTCGTCTACACCCGCGACGACTCGATCGTCTCCATCGAGGGGAACCCGCGCTCGCCGATCAGCCAGGGGACGCTGTGCCCGAAGGGCTCGGCGTCGCGCCAGCTCATCCAGCAGCCCGGCCGGCTGACCAAGGTCAAGTACCGCCGCCCTCACGGGACGGAGTGGGAGGAGCTCGACCTCGAGACGGCGATGGACATGATCGCCGAGCGGGTGATCGCCGCCCGCGAGAACGGCTGGCAGGACTACAACGACCAGGGCTGGAAGGTCGACCGGACCCTCGGGCTCGCCCACCTGGGCGGGGCGACGCTCGACAACGAGGAGAACTACCTCCTCAAGAAGCTCTACACGGCGATGGGCGCGATCCAGATCGAGAACCAGGCCCGCATATGACACTCCTCCTCGGTCCCCGGTCTGGGGACCTCGTTCGGGCGGGGAGCCGCCACCAACTACCAGCAGGACTTCCAGAATGCCGACTGCGTGTGGATCCAGGGCTCGGGGCTCATGGAGGCCCATCCCGTCGGCTCGCGCTGGGCGATGAAGGCGCGTGAGCGCGGCGCGCGGCTCATCCACGTCGACCCGCACTACTCGCGCACGAGCGCGGTGTCCGACCTCCACGTCCCGATCCGCGCCGGGTCGGACATCGCCTTCCTCGGCGGGCTGATCCACCACATCATCGAGAACGAGGCGTACTTCAAGGAGTACGTCGTCAACTACACGAACGCCTCGATGCTCGTGCACGAGGACTTCCGCGACACGGAGGACCTCGATGGGCTGTTCTCGGGCTTCGACCGGGAGACGGGCAAGTACGACCGCTCGACCTGGATGTTCGAGGGCGGCGACCCCGACCAGGTCTCAGGCCAGGACGAGCAGGCCACCCAGGCGTTCACCGACCGCACCGGCGGCCAGGACACGACGGAGATCCCGCGCGACCCGACCCTCCAGCACCCGCGCTGCGTCTTCCAGGTCGTGCGCCGCCACTACTCGCGCTACACGCCCGAGATGGTCGAGCGGGTCTGCGGCATCCCGCCCGAGCTCTTCCGGGAGGTGGCCGACACCCTGATCGCCAACTCGGGCCGAGAGCGCACCACCATGCTCGCCTACGCGGTGGGGTGGACCCAGCACACCGCCGGGGTGCAGATCATCCGCGCCGGGTCGATCGTGCAGCTCCTGCTCGGCAACGTCGGCCGGCCGGGCGGCGGGGTCATGGCCATGCGCGGGCACGCCTCGATCCAGGGGTCGAGCGACATCCCGACGCTCTACGAGATCCTCCCGGGGTACCTCCCGACGCCGCGGGCCAAGGAGGACGACCTCACCCTCGAGGACTACATCGACACGGGCGGGCGCAAGAAGGGGTGGTGGTCGAACTTCGACAACTACATCATTTCGCTGCTCAAGGCCTGGTTCGGTGAGGGGGCGACGGCGGAGAACGGCTACGGCTTCTCGCACCTCCCCAAGCTCACGGGCAACCACTCCCACTTCCCGACGATGCTGCGGGCGCTCGACGGCGGGCTCGACGGCCTTCTGGTGATGGGGCAGAACCCGGCGGTCGGCTCGATCCACTCCGGGCTCCAGCGCCGCGCGCTCGGGCACCTCAAGTGGCTCGTGGTCCGCGACCTGGTCGACCTCGAGACCGCGTCGTTCTGGAAGGACTCCCCCGAGATCCGCTCCGGGGAGGTCAAGACGGAGGACATCGCGACCGAGGTCTTCCTGATGCCGGCGGCCACCCACGTGGAGAAGGAGGGGCACTTCACCAACACTCAGCGCCTGCTGCAGTGGCGCGACAAGGCGATCGACCCGCCGGGGGACGCGCGCTCGGAGCTGCACTTCGTCTACCACCTGGGCCGCCGGATCAAGGCCCACTACGCCGCCTCTGAGCGCGAGCGCGACTGGCCCATCCGCAACCTCACCTGGGACTACCCCGAGCACGGCCCGGACCGCGAGCCGAGCGCCGAGGCGGTGCTCAAGGAGATCAACGGCTACGACCTCACCACCGGGTCGCTGGTCAACGGGTTCGCCCAGCTCAAGGCCGACGGCACAACCTCCGCGGGCTGCTGGATCTACTCGGGCTGCTTCGCCGACGGGGTCAACCAGACCCGCCGCCGCGACCCGGGTGACCTTGACGCCCCCGGCGGCTCGGTGTCGCCCGAGTGGGGCTGGGCGTGGCCGGCCAACCGGCGCATCCTCTACAACCGCGCCTCGGCCGACCCCGAGGGCAAGCCGTGGTCCGAGCGCAAGAAGCTCGTCTGGTGGGACGAGGAGCAGGGCAAGTGGGCGGGCTACGACGTCCCCGACTTCCCGCCCGCCAAGCGGCCCGACCACCGGCCGGCCGACGACGCCGCCGGGATGGACGCCATCCCGGGCGACGGGCCGTTCATCATGATGCCCGACGGCCGGGCGCACCTGTTCTCGGCCTCCGGGCTGCTCGACGGGCCGCTGCCGACGCATTACGAGCCGCTCGAGTCGCCCGTCCGCAACGCGCTGTACCCGAACGTCGGCGCCGACCCGGGGGCGATCACCTGGGAGCGCGACGAGAACCCGCTCGCCTCGCCCGACGACGAGCGCTACCCGCACGTGGCGTCGACCTTCCGTCTCACCGAGCACCACACGGCGGGGTCGATGAGCCGCAACCTGCCGTGGCTGGCCGAGCTGCAGCCCGAGATGTTCGCCGAGATCGATCCCGTGCTCGCCGCGTCGAAGGGCATCGTGGACGGCGGGTGGATGGTGATCTCGACGCCGCGGGCCGAGATCGAGGCGATCGCCAAGGTGACCAACCGGGTCAAGCCGCTGCCGATCGGCGGCGGGATCCTGCACCAGATCTGCCTGCCGTGGCACTTCGGCTCCTACGCGTCGAGCGAGCAGGGGGTCACTGGAGACGCGGTCAACGACCTCGTGGCGATGTCGGGCGACGCGAACGTCTCCATCCACGAGTCCAAGGCGTTCCGCTGCGAGGTGCGCGCGGGGCGGCGCACGGGCGAGACGACGGAGCGGCTGGCGGGGATGGACGACGGGCCCAGGGACGCCGCGCCCGACCGCGACCACCCCGCCGAGAGCCCGACCCGCGGGGCCGAGACGGACCAGTCCATCTTCTACGGCGGCGAGAACCGGGAGATCTAGTGCACCCAACCCGCGAATCGAGGCACTGATGCGCGCAGCCCCCACCGAGGTCGCCGTCCACGCGCCCGACGCGCAGCCGATGGGCTTCTTCACCGATACGACGACGTGCATCGGCTGCAAGGCCTGCGAGGTGGCCTGCAAGCAGTGGAACGACCTGCCGGCCGACGAGCTGCGCATCGGCAAGGGCCGCTCCTATGACTACACGGGCTCGCTCTCGGCGACGTCGTGGCGCCACGTGCGCTTCGCCGAGACCGTCAAGCCCACGCCCGAGCAGGAGGCCGCCGCGCGCGAGCAGCTGGCCCGCGGGGCCGGCGGGGCGATGCCGTCGCTGCCCGTGATGGAC
>CALMNS010000764.1:917-2972 GCA_937871635.1 uncultured Solirubrobacter sp. | reverse complement strand
CCCCCACCTCGACTCCGAGCGCTTCGTCGCCCGTCCGCTGCGCCGCGGCGTCCGGGTCCTCGGCGGCACCATCCTCGGCCGCGTCGGGCCCCGCATCGAGGCCAC
Source organism: uncultured Solirubrobacter sp. (assembly GCA_937871635.1). GTDB lineage: Bacteria > Actinomycetota > Thermoleophilia > Solirubrobacterales > Solirubrobacteraceae > JACCYI01. The sequence goes on along the minus strand of CALMNS010000764.1, from coordinate 2,867 downwards.
GCGATCGCACCTCCTCTTCGAGATCCGCCCCGCCGGCCGCCGCACGCCACGGATCGACCCGAAGCCGATCCTCGACGGCTGGAAGCTGCTCGAGTCGACCGCCCTCTACCGGGCCAAGGGCGCCACCCCGTTCTTCGGCGAGGACGCCGAGACCCCGACGGTCGGCCAGATCCTGCTCATGGGCCAGGACGCCCTCGAGCGCCGCGTGCTCGCGAACCCGCAGATCGAGCTCTACGGCTGCGGCCGCGAGGACATCCGCGCGGGCGCGATCGACCGCCGGGTGCTGGCCACGATGGAGTACCTCGCCGCCTCCGGCCTCAAGCCGACCATCACCTCGCTGCGCTGCGGCCACGGCCGCCTCACCGCGAGCGGCAACGTCTCGCACCACTCCACGGGCGACGCGATGGACATTGCCGCCATCAACGGGATCCCGGTCGTCGGCCACCAGGGCCGCGGCTCGATCACGGAGACCGCCGTCCGCCGCCTGCTCGACCTCCAGGGCACCATGCGCCCTAGCCAGATCATCTCGCTGATGGCGTTCGACGGCGCCCCGAACACGACGGCGATGGGCGACCACCACGACCACATCCACGTGGGCTGGCAGCCGCTCTACTCCGCCCGGGGCCGCCGCCACTCCCGGCGCGTCGACGCCACCCTGCGCCCGGCGCAGTGGATCAAGCTGATCGACCGGCTCGGGGAGATCGACAACCCGAGCGTCCGGCTCAAGCCTTCGAAGTCCTCCGTCCGCGTCCGCCGGCCGAACTAGCGGGCCGGCCCTCAACCCTTCCGCGGCTCGACGAGCGCCGCGTAGGTCTCCGGGCGCCGCGTCTCGAGGAACGGGAACAGGGTCAGCCAGTCGCGGCGCTGGTCGAGGTCGAGGTCGGCGACGAGGACCGCGGGCTCGTCGCGCGGCGCCTTGACAAGCACGCGCCCGTACGGGTCGGAGATGAACGAGGAGCCGTAGAAGCGCAGGGGGTCCTCGTAGCCCGTCCGGTTGACCGCCACCATGAACGTCCCGTTGGCGATCCCGTTGCCCGTGATGACCCGCTCCCACAGCGGCTGGGTGTCGAAGTCGGGGTGATCGGGCTCCGACCCGATCGCGGTCGGGTAGACGATCACGTCGGCGCCGGCCAGTGAGTAGGCCCGCGCGAGCTCGGGGAACCACTGGTCCCAGCAGGTGGGGAAGCCGAAGCGCGCCTCGCCGATCCCCTCGACCACGGGGTAGCCCTCGGGGTCGTCGCCCGGGCGGAAGTAGCGGTCCTCGTAGTAGCCCGCGGTGACCGGGATGTGCAGCTTTCGGGTCCGGGCGACGAGCTCGCCGGACGGGTCGACGACGATCGCCGTATTGAAGCCGAGCCCGTCCTCGCGCTCGGCGCGCTCGTACAGCGAGGCGTGCAGGTGGATCCCGTGCTCGCGGGCGAGCCGGGCGGCGAAGCGCGTGGTCGGGCCGTCGGGGATGTCCTCCGCCCGCGCCCGGGCGGCCTCGAGCCCGTCGACCGTGACCGCGAAGTAGGAGGAGAGGGTCAGCTCCTGCAGGCAGACGAGCCGCGCCCCCTCTCCCGCGGCCATCGCCACGCCGGTGGCGAGGGCGGCCTCGTGCTCCTCGGGATCGGGATGGAAGGCCTCTTGGACGGCGCCGACGCGCAGCGGCGCCCGGCGCGGAGGGTCGACGCGCGCGGGCGACGGCGGCGGCGCGCCGATCGCGGTGATCAGCTCGGGGTGGGCCACGTGCGCGATGCTACCTCGCGTGGAGCACCCCGTCGGACAACCCGTGGGCGACCCCGTGCCGGGCTGGACGCCACGCCCTCGCCCGGCCCCCGGCCTCGTGCTCGAGGGCCGGACCTGCCGCCTGGAGGCGCTGGACGCCGACCGTCACGCCGCCGGCCTGCACGCGGCGTTCGCCGCCGCCCCCGACGACCGGCTGTGGACCTACATGCCGCAGGGGCCGTT
>CALMNS010000764.1:0-907 GCA_937871635.1 uncultured Solirubrobacter sp. | reverse complement strand
GAAGCGCGCGCGGTCGTCGGGGTGCACGAGCTCGAGCGGGTCGCGCCCGAGCCGGACCCCTTCTTCCTCGCAATCGTCGACCGGGCGAGCGGTCGCCCCGTCGGCGTGGCGAGCTACCTGCGCATCGACCCCGCCAACGGCACGATCGAGGTCGGTTGGATCACCTACTCGCCGCTCCTGCAGCGCACGACGGCCGCCACCGAGGCGATGGCGCTGATGATGGCCCACGCCTTCGACGAGCTGGGCTACCGCCGCTACGAGTGGAAGTGCGACGCGCTCAACGCCCCGTCGCGGGCGGCGGCCGAGCGGCTCGGCTTCACGTTCGAGGGGATCCACCGCCAGGCCGTCGTGGTCAAGGGCCGCAACCGCGACACGGCCTGGTTCTCGATCCTCGACTCCGAGTGGCCGGCCGTGCGCGCAGCGCTCGACGCGTGGCTCGCTCCCAGGAACTTCGACGCCGCCGGGCGCCAGCGGGCTCCGCTGCGAGGCCGCTGACCAGCGGACCGCGGGCGCGCCGGGACGGCCCGCCGCGTCCTGAGCACCGCGCTGTCAACGCCACTCCACGAAGGTCGCGGGTGACCTTCGTGGAGTGTGGCGCCACGTCAGTTCGCGGGCGGCGCGAGGTCCGCCGGGATGCGCTCGGGGAAGCGCGGCAGGCCGTCGTCGGGAATCGGCTCCCACGCGGCCGCGTCGGCGGTGAACTGGTGCGCCGACGGGCGGACGCCGGGATCGCCGTCGATGGCGCCGAGGCGCACGACCGCGACCTCGCCCGTGTCGCGGTAGCGCGCGAAGAGCGCCGAGCCGCAGTCCGCGCAGAACGCCTTCTCGAGGCCGTCGCCCGCCCACCAGGCGCCGACGCGGTCCGCGCCCGAGCGCATGACGAGCGACCCGGGGACGATCCGCGCCG
>CALMNS010000763.1 GCA_937871635.1 uncultured Solirubrobacter sp. | reverse complement strand
GTGCGTGACCGCCGGTCTCGTGCTCGTGACCTACGGGATCATCGTGAGCGAGCGCCACGGGTTCTCCGCCGCCGCCACGCTCGGCCCGCTCGCCGGGGGCTGTGCGCTGCTGGCGCTCTTCGTGCTGGTCGAGGCCCGGCTGGCGGCGGCGCCGCTCGTGCCCCTGCGGGTGCTCGGCTCACGGGGGCTGGCCGGGGCAAACGCCGTCGTGTTCTGCCTCGGCGCCGTGGCGTTCTCGCTGTGGTTCCTCGTCACGCTGCTCCTGCAGCAGGTCCTCGGCCTGTCCGCGCTGCAGGCGGGGCTCGCGTTTGTGCCCATGTCGCTCACCATCGTCGTCACGACGCGCATCGCGAGCCGCCTGGCGACGGCCCTGGGCCCGGCTGGGGTGATGATCGGCGGGATGGCGCTGCTCGGCGCCGGAATGCTGCTGCTCTCCCACGTCGACGACGACGCGACGTGGGCGGGCGACGTGCTCGTCCCGTCGCTGCTGTGCGCCGCGGGCATCGGCGCGTCGTTCGTGCCCGCGGCGATCGCGGCGACGTCGGCCGTGCGCGGCGCGGACACGGGGCTCGCCTCTGGCCTGCTCAACACGGCCTACCAGGCGGGGAGCTCGCTCGGGCTCGCCCTGCTCGCGACCATCGCGACCGCCGGCGACGTGGCCGCCCCGCTCACCGACGGCTTCCGGGACGCGTTCTTCGCCGGCGCGTGCCTGGCGTTCGCCGGGTCGGCGATCGCCCTGGTCATGCGGGTCTCGGTACGTACCGGGCGAGAGCCCGAGGCGGTGCCGTCGTGACGCGCCGGGCCGGGGAGCCGGAGATCGACGTCGAGCTCGTGCGGCGGCTGGTCGCCGAGCAGTTCCCGCAATGGGCGCACCTGCCGATGCGGCCCGTCGACGTCGGCGGCTGGGACAACCGGACGTTCCGTCTCGGGGACGAGCTGGCGGTCCGGCTCCCCAGCGCCGCGCCCTACGCTCCGCAGGTCGACGTCGAGCACCGGTGGCTGCCCGTCCTCGCCCCGCAGCTGCCGCTGCCGATCCCGACGCCGGTCGCGCGCGGCGTCGCGGCCTACCCCCACCCGTGGTCCGTGCGGCGCTGGCTGCCCGGCGAGCCGGCCTCCGCGGCCCGGATCAACGACCTGACCGGCCTCGCCCTCGCGCTCGCGAGATTCCTCGCCGCGCTCGCACGCGTTGACTCCACCGGTGGCCCCGAACCCGGCCCGCGCAACTTCTGGCGCGGCGGCCCGCTCGCGACCTACGCGCAGGAGACCTGGAGACCCTCGACCTCCTCGGCGCGAGGATGCCCCGCGCCCCCGCGCTCGCGGTGTGGGAGTAGGCAATGGCCACGAGATGGCACGGTCCGCCCGTGTGGTTCCACGGCGATGTCGCCGCGGGCAACCTGCTCGTCCGCGACGGCCAACTCGCCGCGGTGATCGACTTCGGCGGCACCGGCGTAGGTGACCCCGCCTGCGACGTGGTCATCGCCTGGACGCTGCTGAAAGGGGAGAGCCGCGAGGCCTTCCGCACCGCGCTGCGCGTCGATGACGGTACCTGGGCCCGCGGGCGCGGCTGGGCGCTCTGGAAGGCCCTCATCACGCTGCGCGGCGCCCTCGACGAGCGCGACGCGAAGGGCGTGGCTGCGTGGCAGCACGCGGTCGAGGAGGTCCTCGCCGACGCGACACCGCTCACCTGACGCATGCGCTTCGCCATCAACCTGCCCAACACCGGACCGTACGCGGACGTTCGGGCCATGGCCGACCTCTCGCGGATGGCGGAGAAGCGCGGCTGGGACGGCCTCTTCGTCTGGGACCACGTGCCCTGGCTCAGGGCCGACCCCCAGCCCGTGGCCGACCCGTGGATCCTGCTTACCGCGGTGGCGCTCGCGACGACGCGCATCCGGATCGGGACCATGGTCACCCCCGTCGCGCGCCGCCGCCCCGCCAAGCTCGCCCGCGAGACCGTCTCGCTCGACCGGCTCTCCGGAGGCCGCCTCACGCTCGGCGTCGGGCTGGGCTCACCTCTCGACGACGAGTTCGCGGCCGTCGGCGAGCCCGACGACCCGAAGCTGCTGGCGGCGCGACTCGACGAGGGCCTGGACGTCCTCACCGCCGCCTGGACGGGTCGACGCGTCAGTATCACGGGGTCACGACGAAGGTCGACGGGGTGACCTTCCTGCCCCGTCCGCTCCAGCGACCTCGCATCCCGATCTGGGTCGGGGGCACCTGGCCGAGACGTGCGCCCCTCCGGCGCGCGCTGCGGTGGGACGGCGCCGTCGTCACCTACCAGGACGACACGCCCACAGGACCTCGCTGGCGATCGGCCAGCCCGGACGACATCGCAGAGCTCGCGTCGCTGGCACACCGCGAGCGGGGAAGCCTCGAGGGCTTCGACATCGTTGTCGGCGGACGCAGCGCCGACGAAAACGCCCACCTCGTCGAGCCGCTCGCCGCCGCCGGCGCGACCTGGTGGCAGGAGTCGCTCGGGCCCCACCACGGGAGCTGGGACGAGACCGTCCTGCGCATCGGCGCCGGCCCACCTCCAGGCCACAGCGTGCTCTGACCCTGCGTGCCGCCGCCCTACCGGGTTCCCTGAGCCGTCCCGAGCGCCCCCCCGCGCCTCGTCCCCGCCGCGAATGCCCGCCCGCGGGCTCCTCGTGCAGGTCGTCCTTCGGCTGCTCCGGCACAAGCAGGACATTGTCCTCGGCCACCTCGCCGGCCCGCGAACGACGCTTCCGGCCGGTCTCGGTCTGAGAATCCTTCTTATGACGTTCACGGGTGTTGAGGTTGCGAGTGCCTGAAGAGGCCACCGTGTCTAGCACGAGCACGAGCGTCGGCCGTGAGCGGTTCCACGGCGGACTGGTACCCGTCACCGTCCAAGCCGCCCGCTCGACATGCTGAGCGTCCCACCGGAGAGGCCCTCAGCGCGGGTCTCGAGAGAGATGACGATGCCGAGCCCGCCGCGAAAGCGAGATGGATGGCTGGGGTCAGCGGGCCACCCGAGCTCAGACTGAGATCCTCCGCGCCGTTTGGCCCGAACGTCACGAGGCCATCAACCTCCAGCTCGGTCCAGCCCATGCCCTGCACGAGCGCGGTAGAAGGCGATCGACGTCTTCAGGTCCCTGACAGGCAGGGTCTTGTGATCCACGCAAACTCGTCGGTGCACCGGATCCTTCACGTCCTAAGAGCTTATGTCGCGGTGAGGTCGACGCGCTCTTGTCCGTCCCGCTGGAGGATCCGTCAGCGGGACGCCAGTCACGGATGCTGGTGTCGTTCATCGCGGTGCGAGCCGGTCGTGATGGCTGTGCCTTGGACCGGCGGACGTCACGCGGATGTGCCTCGTGACCCTCTTGTAGTGCGTGGCGGTCTTCGACCGGGCTGGCGGTCAAGGCCGGGTCGTCCGCCGATGGGGTCGCCCGCGCTCGTCGTGCCGACGTGCCGCACCGGCTTGGCGTCGGGCGCGAGGGCGGACAGGCAGGCTCGCGGAGGTCAGCGCCGCGAGGGCGGCGCGGCGGGCGTGAGTCGTAGGGGTGGTGACGTGCATGGGTGCTTCTCGGGGTCGCGCGCCAGACGACGGGCACGTCGGCGCGATGCGCGCGCGGCTGATTGCCGCGGCACGTCGCGATCGACGCGGCCGCCGTCGTGGCACGGGAAGTAGTGAGGTGGTGCGGATGGAGGCCCCGCGCCGCCGGTCAGGCGGCGGCGGGCGTCAGGCCGTGGCGGCGCATGAGCTCGGCGACGGCTGCGGGGTCCGGCGGACCCGCGCTCGAGGCGAGCAGCGCGCCGATCTCCTCGAAATAGGCGCGCCCGAGGACCGCCGGCGTGATGATCGCCAGGAACGTCGCCGTCTCCTCGGCGTGGTTGTCGAACGCGTGGACCACGCCCCGCGGGATGCAGACGCAGTCGCCGGGGCCGATCTCGACGGTCTCGCCGGCGATCGTCCACGTCGAGACGCCGCGCAGGCCGTAGATCGTCTCCTCGAAGCCGTCGTGGCTGTGCGGCGCCGGCGTGCGCGCCCCGGACGGGACGTCGCACTCGTGGACGACGGCCGTGCCGTTGGACTGCTCGCCTTCTACGCGGAAGCGGACGCTGAGCGCACCGATCGTGATCGTGTCGGTCTGGGTGGGCATGTGATGGCCTCCGTGGGCTCGTGTACAGTGACTTGACGAATGTAACCGCGGGCCAGTGCCCGTGTCAAGTCCCTTTACGATGTCCGCGAACGGCCAAACCCTCCCCCCGCTCATCGGCGCGCTCCTCCGCGAGCCGTGGCAGACCGTCCGCGACCACATGCTTGACGGGCTGCACACCCACGGCTTCGCCGACCTCACCTCGGCCCACCTCAACGTCCTGCAACACCCCGGCCCCGACGCGGTACGGCCGACCGAGCTGGCGGCCCGCACGCGGATGACCCGGCAGGCCCTGAACTACCTGCTCGGGCAGATGGAGCAGCTCGGCTACGTCGAGCGCCGCAGCGACTCCGGCGACGGCGCCCGCCGCGTCTACCTCACCGAACGCGGCCACCGCGCCATGGCCACGATCCGCGAACTCGTGAAGGAGATCGAAGACCGCTGGGCGCGGGACCTGGGCGCCGACGAGTTCGCACGGCTCCGCGAGCTGCTCACGGACCTCAACGCGATCGCCGCTCGCTCGTAGGAGCGGAGCGACGCTCCTCGAAGCCGGGCGCCCCTGCCCGTCCAAGCGAGACGCCCGGCGGAATCCCGTCGAATCGAGCTGCTCGACCGCGTCGAGCATGAGTCACGCGAAGTGCCCCGCGGGCAGACACTCGCGCAGGCTCGGCTGCAACGCCGACGCCTGATCGCGGTCGCACACCAGGAAGTTCGCACCCGTGCCCGCCATCGACCTTGACCGCCCCGGACAGAGCCGGAGTTGCGCAACAACCGCCACGCCTTGGAGCGGCAGCTCGTGCGGCGCCTCAACGGCCGCCCCCGCAAGCGCCTCGCCTTCGCCAACCCTTCCGAGCAGCTCTCAGAGTGCCTGTTGCAACGACCACCGCAGAATCCGCCGATCCCTCATTGGGACAAGAGCCGGGCGGTTGGAAACCGGCGTAGCGCGCTGGTGCTTGTCGTCCAGAGCGGTAGTGGCCGCCAACGGACACTGCAGGATCCGTGGGCTCATTGCGCCCGCCCCAGCTCGTCGGTGCGCCGGTTCTCCTTGCGCGGAATCCACTCGACGCGCGAGCTCTCGAACAGCGTCAACAGCTCCTCTGCCTGCGTCCGCAGAGACCGCAGCGCCGCATTCCTCGTCTTCCACTCGCGGTTGATTTGCTTCACCACGAGCATCGAGTCGCCCTTGACCACCACATGCCGTTCGCCGTGCTTGAGCGCCAGACGGAGGCCGAGGATCAGCGCGTGCCACTCGGCAGTGTTGTGGGTCCCCTGGTTGAACCGCCCGACGTCCTCGTCGAAGGAGCCGTCGCTCAGCTCGACAGTGCAGGCAGCCGTTACCGGGCCGGGACTCTGCCCGCCGCCGTCGAAGTGGATGGTCGCCAGCTTCATCACCTCGGGAGCATTCTGCCCACGGCCTGACTCAGGCAACACCGAGGTGGCGTCTCCCACGTTTGCTAGCAGCGGCTGCGACTAGGTGCTTCCCCCGGGCCCGCGGTTCAAGAGCACTACGGCTCCGTCCGGCACCCTCGGAGCCACTTGCGCTCACCGTGCAAGGCGGCGGCCGTCCCGCAAGCCGAACCCCCACCGGCACGCTGCCGCCGCTGAGTGACTCGTCGAGCCCGTGCGGCGAGTGTGCCGTAAGACTGGTTCGGTGATGTGTGCCGGTGACCGTTCGACAACGGGACACACTTCAGCTCGTGTCAGGACTGAAGATCGGCTACGCCCGCGTTTCCGCCGACGCCCAGGACTTGACAGCGCAACGCGACGCGCTGCAGGCCCTCGACGTCGCGCCCGAGCGCATCTACGTCGACCACGGCCTCACCGGCACCAACCGCGACCCGTCCCGGGCTGCGCCAAGCGCTCGCGGCCTGTCGCGCCGGCGACACCCTGGTGGTGACCAAGCTCGACCGGCTCGCTCGGTCGCTGCCCGACGCGCGCACGATCGCCGGCGAACTCGAGGAGCTCTTCGCCGTCACCCGCTCGACCGTCGACGCCGGCGGAAACTAGCCGCACCTCATCGAAGCTGCCCGGTCGCCCGAAGCGGACGGCGTCGTCGCGATCGCCGAGCTCTCGTGGGCGCTCCACCTAGGGAGGGATAGCCCCGCCAGCGCTCGTCTGTCATCGGCGCACCCGGTAGCGCAGGTGGAGCACCCGGTTGCTTGCGATCACCACGTCGGGATCTTCGAGGAGGTGCTGTGCGATGACCGATCCGAAGAAGCGCTTGCCCGTCCCGAGGACGACGGGCGCGACGTCCATGGCGACTTCGTCGACGAGCCCGGCGGCGAGCATCTGACCGCCGACGTCGCCCGCGGCGACCTCGACCGTGCGGTCGCCCGCGAGCTCCTGTGCGGTGGTCATGGCCGCGTCGACGCCGTCGGCGAAGTGAAACGGCGCCTCGGGCCGCCAGCCCTCGGGCGCCGGCCGGTGCGACACGATGACGACGTGGTCGATCCCGCTGGGTGGCGTGCCGTCCCAGCCATCCGTCAGATCGAAGACATGCCGGCCGACGACCGTCACTCCGATCTGGTCCCAGTACGCACGGGTGTGCTCGTAGGACGCCTGCGACACCTTCAGCTGCCCGGCCTCGTCGAGCGGGACGTCACCGCTGGACAACCAGTCGAACAGCGGGCCGGGCTGGTCGTTGTCGTCCGCGATGAACCCGTCGACCGACACCGTGCTGTACAGAACCACCTTGCCCATGGGCTCTCCTCTGATCGGGAGCTGCCCATGCTGGCGTCTGCGACGACGAAAGTCTTGGAGAAAATCACGCGGCCGGCAGGGGTCCGCCATCGAACACGTGACCCGGATGCTCGCGCAGGAACCGCCGCCGGAGGTCGAGGTACCGCGTCGGCGTCAGCCCCGTGAACGCCCGGAACTCGTTGATGAAGTGCGCCTGGTCGTAGTAGCCGGCGCCAGCGGCGAGCTCCAGCCAGTCGACCGGCCCGGCGGGATCGATCGACAGCACGGTCGCGGTGAAGCGATACGTGCGGGCCAGCCGCTTCGGCGTGATGCCGACGACCTCCTTGAACCGCTGTGCCAGATGGGAGCCGCTAACACCGGCCGCCACGCTCAGGTCGCCGATCGCCACCGCTCCCGTGGCCGCCGCGATGACGCTGCTCGTGTGGCGGACCAACCCCAGGCCGGCGGTCTCGCAGACCCGTCGCATCAGCTGCTCCTCGAGCAGCGTCAGCATCTCGCGCGGCCCGGCGGCCGTCGCCAGCCGATCTCGCAGCTCCTCGGTGGCGGGGCGACCCCAGACCTCCTCCACCGTCACCGGCCGGTCGCGCAGCTCGACCGCGGGCACAGCCAGGAACAGCGCCAGCCCCCACGGCTTGAAGTGCACGCCGACCGACCGCGTCCCTGCCGGGTAGCCGAACTCCAACGCGCGGCTGAGCGTGCTGACGACGACCCCGTCGGCGTACTCGGCCGGCTCGAGATCACTGCGGGCGCGAATGCGGAACGGCGCTCCGAGTTGACGATCAGCAGAGCCGACGGCGCCGGTGGCAGCGTCAGCCAGGGGTACGGCGGGGCGCCCTCCAGGTAGTAGAGATCGTCGATCAGCTCGTGCAGCGGCGGTCGCGGCACTCTGGACACGTACTCCACACCTCACAGCATCGCTGACACACCGCAGCTGCGGGCTGCGCCGACGCCGGCGGGCGCCTCGCGGTCCCAACGCCGGGGGACCACGCGGGCTGCGCGCCGGCAGAGCGCTCTTCGTCGGCGGTGACTTCAGCTATGCCTCACGTCGTCGTCGCCTTGCGACGACGACGTGGACACCCCCTAGCGGGGCGCCCCGTCGCGCGCCTCGACCGCGGTGTCGGGATGGTCGGAGAGGACCACGTCTACTCCGAGCCCGAGGAAGAGCTCGTACTCGCTGAGCGCGTCTCCGTACTGGGCCGGGTCGGCCACTGCTGGCGGGGCGGGGCGGCGCAGGTCAGCCGGTAGGTAGAAGTTCTCGTTGCGGAACACGCCCGGGTGCACGGGCAAGCCCGCGTCATGGGCGTCGTCCACGAAGGAGGTCGGGTCCAGCAAGACGCCGGTAGCCGGGTCGCGCGGCACGATGAACTCCTTCGGCACGCCGACCGCGTCCGCGTACTCCGCCACCGCCTCGAGGCCCGCGGGCGTGCTCATCTGGCCGTAGGTGGGCCCACCGTCGGCCGGGGTGGTGGGCTTCTGGCCGAAGATCTGGACGAGGGGGACGGCGAGCCGCGGAGCGAGCGCCTTGAGGTTTGAGACCTCGAAGGACTGCACGAAGACCTTGGCACGCCGCGTGTTGAGGTTGTTACGGCGCAGGATGCGGACGAGCGGGTCCTCGAGGTTGAGCCCGATGGACTGGTGGTACGAAGGGTGCTTGGTCTCCGGGTAGATCCCGATCGGCCGGCCGACCTCGCGGCTCAGACGGCGGGTGAGGTCGATGACCTCCTGGAGCGTGGCGATCTCGTAGCGGCCGTCGTAGATCGTGTTGCGCGGGCGCAGGTCCGGGAGGCGCTCCTTGGCCCGCAGCGACTTGAGCTCGCGCAAGGTGAAGTCCTCGGTGAACCAGCCCGTCTGCACGACGCGGTCGATCGTCTTGGTCGTCTTGCGGTCGGCGAACTCCGCGCGCTCAGCGACGTCCGTGGTCGTCGAGATCTCGTTCTCATGGCGGGCGACGAGCACGCCATCCTTGGTGGACACGAGGTCGGGCTCGAGGTAGTCGGCGCCCATTCGGGCGGCGAGCGCGTAAGCGGCGAGGGTGTGCTCGGGCCGGTAACCCGAGGCGCCGCGGTGGGCGACGATCAGCGGCTCGATCTCACGGGCCTGGGCCTTGCTCGCCGCCGGGAGTGAGCCGGCGCTCGCGGGCGTCACCGCGAGCAAGAAGACGAAGAACGAGAGGAAGCCGGTGAGAGGGGTTCGCATGACTCGAAGCCAAGCCGTCGCAGGACTCCGCGGAGTGAAGGAACGGTGATCCGAACCGGGATCGCGCCGAAGGCGCACACGAGGATGCGCCGCATGCCTCACGCCGTCCCGGCCCCGCGAACTCCTGCAAGGGGCCCTACAACGCTCCTTACCAAGGAACGCGTGGGAGCGGTTCAGGGCCGGTCGGTCGGAAGGCTGTCCGTTTACAGGCGCAGTCGGCGCGGCGAAGCGGTCCGCCTCGACCCCGGCGCGCTCATCCGCGCCACGCGTCCGCTGGCGTGCGTTGCACATACTCCTCGAAGTCGCGCGGCTCGCGCCCGAGCACCCGCTGTACCCCGTCGGCGAGCATCGCGTTGCGTCCCTCGCCGATCCAGCGGAACAGCTGGTCCGTGAAGACGGCGAACGCGTGCGAGGTCCCATGCGCCTCGAGGCTCGCGATGCACTCCTCGCTCGTGCCTGCGACGAACCTGACGTCGTGGCCGCTCAGCCGGGCGATCGTGTCGATCGCCTCGCCGAACGTCATCAGCCGCGGACCGGAAAGGTTGTACGTCTCGCCCGCGTGGCCGTCCTCGGTCAGCGCGACCGCGGCGACCTCGGCGATGTCGTCGGCGTCGATGAACGGCTCCAGGCCGTCGCCGGTCGAGAGCGTCACCAGGCCGCCGCGCACCTGGTTGGCGAGGAACGGCTCCTCGCTGAAGTTCTGCGCGAACCAGGACGGCCGCAGGATCGTCCACTCGGCGCCCGACTCCTCCACGACGCGCTCGCGCTCGAGGAGGCCCGCGTCGCCGGCGTCGCCGAGGTCGCGTGACGACAGGAAGACGAAGCGCCGCGTGCCGTGGGCGACCGCGAGCGCGCAGAAGTCGCGCAGGACTGCGGCGCCGTCCTCGGCCCCAAAGTCGGCGGGGTCGAGCAGGTACGTCGCCCCCACGCTCTGCACCGCCGCCTCCCAGGTCGCCCGATCGCTCCAGTCGAATGCGGGCTCGGCGCGGCGCGAGCCGATCCGCACCGCGTGCCCGCGCCGATCGAGCTGCTCGGCGACGCGGCGGCCGGTCTTGCCGGTGGCGCCGAGGACGAGGATCGGCCGCGCGTGCCGGTGGACGCCGGTCACGTTCGCGGCTCCCAACGCATCGAGCGTCGGGCGAGCACAACGGCGACGCACGTCCAGGCCGCGATCACGATGAGCGGCTCGGCCGCCTGACCCACGTCTCGGTGAGCGTGAGCGTTGCCTCGGTGGCGCCGGGGCCGTCGAGGCCGAACCAGCCGGTCCTCACGAGGTCGGACATCGCCGCTCCTAGCGTGAGCGGCAGGACGTGCCGCAGCCAGGCGGGCATGTCGGGGAGCGTATTGTCATCGGCCCTGCGGAGGTCACCAGGATGATCGGCAGGCTGGTCAGCTGAGCGGCCTCGGCGTTGCGGGTCCATGCCGCGGTCCTGTAGGCGATGGCGGTGAACATGGTGACCGCCAGCAGCGCCAGTGCTGCGTAGTGCATCGGGTTGAGCGGCAGCGGCTGGTCGAGAGCGGCGGAAATCGGGATGGCGGCGGCGCTCAGGACGAGCGCGCTGATCGCCCCGGCACGGCGATGCTGGCGAGCAGCTCGGCGTCGCGGGTCTCGCCGGTGCGCATGCGCTTGAGAACGAGCTCGTCGCGGCGGTTCACGAACTGGGCGAGCACGTTGTACCGGCCCCCGTGATCAGGACCTTCTTGAGCTTCGCTGGACTCGCCATATCGACGTTCTCCTCGTGTTCGATGGTTGGCCCAGCGGTGGTCGCCCAGGGACTGCGTCTTCTTGGAGTCGCCTCGACTGCAGGCGTGTCCGGCCTCTCTCAGCCAGCCAGGAGCGCGGCCGCGGCCTCGGCGACGCGCTGGTCCTGGTCGACGGTCCCGCCGGAGACCCCGACCGCTCCGATGACGACGCCGTCCGAGGTCAAGGGGATGCCCCGCCGGCGAACGTGACGACCTGCCCGTCGTTGGTCGTGTTGACGCCGAAGAGCGGCTTGCCGGGCTGGACCTCCGGGCCGATCTCCCGGGTGCTGCTGTCGAACGCCCGAGCGGTGAACCGTCTAGACGACCGGTCTAATCGTGCTACGTTGTCGCCATGGCAGTCGAGGGGACCACGACCCGCAGCACGATCCTCGACACCGCGCAACGCATCATGGCCCGCAAGGGCTTCGCGGCGGTGGGCATCAACGAGGTGCTCACCGAGGCCGACGTCCCGAAGGGCTCGTTCTACCACTACTTCGAGTCCAAGGACGCGTTCGGCCAGGCGATGATGAAGCAGTACTTCGTCGAGTACCTGGCAGACATGGACCGGATCATCACGACGACGGGCGCGAGTCCGGCGGAGCGGTTGATGACCTACTTCGAGCAGTGGCGGCAGACGCAGAGCTTCGAGGACTGCCAGGGCAAGTGCCTGGCCGTCAAGCTCGGAGCAGAGGTGGCTGACCTGTCGGAGTCGATGCGCTTGGCTCTGAAGGAAGGGACGAGCGCCATCGTCGATCGTCTGGAGAGGCTCATCCTGGCCGGCTCCGAGGACGGCTCCGTCGTCGCGAGGCTGGACGCTCGCGAGACGGCGGAGGCCCTGTACGACCTGTGGCTGGGCGCCAGCGTGATGAGCAAGATCCGTCGCGATCGAGAGCCACTCGACACGGCAGTGGCGGCGACACAGTCGATCCTGGGAATCTGAACGAACCCCGTCCGACGGGCCCCGGCACACCTTGACCGCGTCGAATAGACGACCGGTCTAATGGAAAGAGGAAGCACATGAAGATCCTGATCGTCCTCACCTCGCACGACCAGCTGGGCGACACCGGCAGGAAGACGGGCTTCTGGCTCGAGGAGCTGGCGGCCCCGTACTACCGCTTCAAGGACGCCGGCGCCGACGTCGTGCTGGCGTCGCCCAAGGGCGGGCAGGCGCCGATCGATCCCTTCAGCGACGAGCCCGAGAACCAGACCGACCAGACGCGACGCTTCGCGGCCGACACGGAGGCGAACGAGGCGCTCGCGAGCACCGAGAGACTGGACTCGGTCTCGATCGATGGCTTCGATGCCGTCTTCTACCCAGGCGGCCACGGTCCGCTCTGGGACCTGGCCGAGGACAAGGACTCGATCAGCCTGATCGAGGACACCGTGCGCCGCGGCACGCCGCTCGCGCTGGTGTGCCACGCCCCCGGCGTCCTGCGTCACGTCAAGGCCGAGGACGGCACGCCGTTGGTCAGCGGCCGGAAGGTCGCCGGCTTCACCAACGGCGAGGAGGAGGCCGTGGGCCTGACCGACGTCGTCCCCTTCCTGGTGGAGGACGAGCTCAAGCGACTCGGCGGCGCCTACTCGAAGGTGGAGGACTTCGCGTCGTACGTCGTCCGGGACGGCCGGCTGATCACGGGGCAGAACCCCGCGTCGTCCGGTCCGGGTGCGGACGCGCTCCTCGAGCTGGTGTCCTCCCGCGAGGTCGCCGGCAGTGGTTCGGTCGCCTGAGCGAACCACTGCGGTCGCAGTTCGGCCGACACGAACGGGCCAAGAACGGCGCTCTTGGCCCGTTCCGGCGCACGTCAACCGGTCGCCTACGGCCGTCGTCAACCAAGGAGAAACGATGGCTGCTGAAGATGGACGAGAGGGTCGGAGTGTCTTCGTGATCGGGGCCTCGGGCGCGGTCGGAAGTCGGCTGATGCGTCGACTCGGCGAGCAGGGTCACCGCGTCTCGGGCATGCACCGGAGCGAAGACGACGCCGTTCCCATCCGGGACGCCGGTGCCGACCCGGTGCGAGGCGATCTCGTCGAGGACTCGGTGGAGGACCTCGCGGGCCTGATGAAAGGCCATGACGCCGTGGTCTTCAGCGCCGGCGGCGCCGGCGCCGGCGGAGACGCGGTCGACGCCGTCGACCGCGATGGCGCGAAGAAGGCGGTCGACGCGGCATCCGCAGCCGGCGTGCGAAGGTTCGCGCTGGTGTCGGTCTTCATGGACGCCTGGCGCGGCGACGAGTCCCCGGGTGAGGGATTCGAGCGGTACATGGCCGCCAAGCGGGCCGCCGACGTGCATCTCGCCGCCAGCAACCTCGACTACTTGACCGTGCGTCCTGGCACGCTCGTCGACGACGCCGGAACCGGCTTCGTGAACGCCGGCAGCTCGGTGGGCTACGAGGAGATCCCGCGCGACGACGTCGCGGCCTTCATCGCGGCCGCGCTGTTCTCGCCCGGTCTGAACCGGGTCGCGATCGAGGTGACGGGCGGGAGCGAGCCGACCGAGGATGCCGTCGCCGCGCTCCAGGCGCGTCCCTACGCCTGACCGGAGAGGGCAGCGAGGTCGGCGGCGGGAACCCGCCGCCGACCACGATCAATGCTCGATAACGCTGGCTAGGACGATCGCACGAGGAGCGTGGGAACTGGGCATCCCGTCGCTGCCATTCTCAGGTCAGGGCTCCGCGGGCGGTGTGCCGGCGGATTCTCCTTCGCGTCGCGCAGCCTCGATGACCAGTGGTCGGGGCCCGGGACCCACCGCGGCATGTCCATAACGTCATCGCCGGCCTGGCGAAATAGCACGCGTTCTGAGCGAGCGTTCCAGGC